>CADBRL010000020.1 GCA_902797105.1 uncultured Erysipelotrichaceae bacterium | reverse complement strand
GCGTCATCATTTTTGTCAATTATACATTTTTTGATATTACTATTTGTTTTTATTGTTGCTACAGCTTTAGTTTCATCATAACTACAAATTGGTTCTTCTAAGGTAGTTTCACATGTTAGACTAGAACATTTAATAGTTCCTTCAACTTCTCCCTTTAAAACATCTTCATTTTTTTGAATTATAAAGAAACGTTGAGCTTGTGCGTCACTTGTTTTTAGTAGTACACCACTATAAACTAAATTTGGGTCAGTATAATCATAAGTAATTTTAAATGATGAATTACTGCAATTTTCATTCCCTACAGGTTTGCTAACTGTTATTCTTGTTTCAATCTTTCCACTTTTTAAATTTCCATCAGCTGTTAAATAATCTAAAATATTAATTTGATTAGTTAAATTTTCCCATGTATCTGTTCCAGGTTTACGAATTTCAGTTTTTAAAATTCTTGCACCATTTCTTTGACAGTCATTACATACTACATTTATATTTGTTACTTTACCATTCGTTGCACTAAAATTGTTAACTGTAAAGTCTGCATACATATACACTGTTTCAGTTGTATTACTTTTTTCAATACTTTTTGTATTTTTTTGAATTTCTGCTTTGATTGTTGGAGTTTTAACTGTTCCTGTGTAAGCTTCATAAGCCTTATCTAAGCCAGAAACGAATAGTTCATATGCTGTGTAAATTATTGCGTATGATGATGGCGTATTATTGTCAACTGCTAAATTATATTTAGAATTATACCAAGTTTCTCCGGCTTTATTTTTAATATAATTATTGACGTAACATTTTCCCCATTCTTCCAAATTATTGCTAGAACAATTTGTTGGATTGATAACATTAACTTTGTCTTGATGATAAGATGCCCATTGAACCCCACGTGTTATGTGAGCAGATGCAGCTGGACCTCCAACGCTAAATGTTAAATCAGTACCAAAACCAAATAAACCTAATGAATATGCACGAATGGCAATACTTGTTGCAATGTATAAATTGTTTCCACTTACAGTTGTATTTATATTTCCTATTTCTGGTGTATTTACATTAAGCTTATAGCTATTATTGTATTGATTGTATCCGTTTTTAATTATTTCTTGAATACCAGCATCAAAAGCTTGGACCGCTTTACTTTTTGAATCTCCGAGAACACGTTCAATTTTATATTGTGATTGGCCACGATTAGATCTTTTATGTGGGTCCATACAATAACTTGTAAATGAATTTCCATCAGAAGTAGATTTAAAATCATATATGTATAGTCCAAATTGTGAAACTCCATCTGTCATACCCGGAACTTTATATTCACTACCTGATACAGGTATTGCTGTAAATCTACTTGAATTAGTAAATTGTGTTTGTGCAGCTTTTACACTGCTAAATGTAAATAGTAATGAAACTATTAATATTAAATATTTTATCTTTTCTTTCATATTATACTTCTCCTACGTTTTTTAATTATAATATATGTTGCTCCTCCAGTAATAATAATCAACACTGCTCCCCCAGCTATAAATTCAACTTTATGTTCTTTTATAAAACCAAATACCTTTTTATACCATTTTTGATTTTCTTCATTACTTTTATCTTTATCTATCTTTTTGTTTATTTCGGCAGTAACTCGATTATAAAATGTATCAAAGTCCTTTTCTTCATATGTTACATATTTTTGACACATGTAATAATCAGGAATATTTTTACAAAAAGAATAAGTGGAATAGGAATTATATCTTGGCATTTTCACATATAAAGTTTTTAAAACACTTCCTTCACATCCAGTATTTTTTGATGCATAAAACTTTATTGTGTATGTTATTAATTCATCTAAATCCATTTGATTAAAAGATATGTTTCCTTTATTGTCAGTTGTGTAATCATACGTTAATTTATCATTATTTAAATTATTAGTAACTTCTGCTGTGATATTTTCTGTTAAATTTAAAATGTTTATTTGAAAATATTCTTGCTTTGCAACGTACTTAGCTGCTTCTTCTTCTGTTAAAGCATCTGGAACCACATATTCACTTGGATCCATTATCCTTTCTTTTATTTCATAATTAGCTTTTACATTTGCTATTTCATTATTTAATTTTGCTTTTTCTTCGTATCCACATGTTGCGGCTTTAATATTAGTCATTAAAATCAACGAAGAAAAGGCAACTAATGCATATTTTTTTATGTTATACATTTGGTCCACCTACCTATGATTTAGTTTACCATATTTCTTAAGTTTTTTCAATTCTAAATTGATAATAAATTGCAAATATGGTATATTTATATTGTAGAAATCGGGGTATGAAATGAAAAAAGTTTTTTTAAGCATTTTTATTTTAATGTTGTGTCTAATTTTTTATGGGGTTTTTGTGGGAACTAAAGGTTTTAAAGTTAATTCAAAAACTATTGAGATTCAAGATTTATCTGATTCTTTTGATGGCTTTAAAATCTTGCAGTTATCGGATTTTTTAATTAAAGATGTAAATGATTTAAAGAAAATAGAAAATATTTCTAAAAAAATCAATGATTTAAAACCAGATATTATTATTTTTACAGGTGACCTTTTGTATAAAAATAATAATCTTACAGAAAGTGACTTAGAAAAACTTGTAGAAATCCTTAAAAACATGAAATGTAGTTTATATAAATATGCCGTTGTTGGGGATAATGATGAAATTAATTCATACAAAGATATAATGTTTAAATCTGAATTTAAGGTTTTGGATAATGAGTCAGATTATATTTTCTATAAGGATATTAAACCAATAAAAATAACTGGGCTTACAAATCTTAATGATGTTAGTAATGCTATGTTTATGGAAGATAATTTAGAAACTATGGTTAATATTGTAATAACTCATTATCCAGATTATTTTGAAACATTAAAAAATGAAGATATTAATATTGTATTTGCTGGACATTCTTTAAATGGTCAAGTTATTGTGCCTTTTTATGGTGGGCTTATTAAAAGCGATATGGCAAAAAAATATGTTTATGGAAGTTATCAAGAAAATGATAGTAAATTATTTATTTCGGGTGGAATTGGTACACCAAAAATACAGTTTAGATTATTTAATAAACCTGAAATAAATTTATATAAATTTAAGAAAATCGCTTCAAATTGAAGCGATTTATATCTTTGAGATTATTTATTATAAATATTTTACCATTTTGAAGTTGGCATTTAACTTAGAAATTAATTCTTCTTTATCATATTTTGCAAAACTTTCTTCAAAATTACTAGGGTCCATTAAAAACATATCTGGATAATTAATGAATATTTCTTTGTATGTTTCAATTCCTAAGTTTCTTAAATACTCTAAGTTAACTTTTACTAAGTTTTCATGTTCTTCGATAACTTTTTTCATCTTTTCTGGAGTATTATTTTCATATTCACTAATATCACTATCTAAAAAACCATATTCTTTTAAAAAACTCATGCTACTCTCCCTTTTTCTACTTCTTTATTTGCTTCAAGAATTTCATCTATGCTTGATGCTAAATATTCTAAATTATCACTGTATGTTTTAAAAGCTTCCATTAATGCATCTTTTATGCCATGACCTTCTTTTTCAATTTTAGCTAATTTTTCATATACTTCATTTTTTTTATCTTCCATAGCAAAAGTTTCCATTACCCTATCTGCTAATTCTTTTAGTTCAACATCCATTACACTGGGAGTTGTATCAAGGGCTTTTCCACTACTTTGTAAAACATAGTCATAACCTCTTTCACTGAATAGATAAGACTGATATTTTCCTTTTTCACTTTTGTATGGTATTCCTAAATGTTCTAGTTCACCAATTCTTTTTATAACTTTATCAACATCTTGTTTTAAAAATGATGGTGTTTGAATATAAGCTTCTAGAAAACCTAAATCCTTAGCTCGTAATATGGCTTTTTTTAGAATTTCGGGTTCAATAGTCAAAACTATCCAATCACTTGGTTTTAAATTTATACCATATTCTTTTAATAGTGCTCTATTTTCATCATTTGCTAGTTCTAATGATATTAAGAACTTTTCTGGATGTTCTTTCTCTAAATCAAACCCATTTTTTTCTTCTTCGTATATATTTTTTACTTCTTCAAATGATTTCATTATATACTCCTTTCTAATAAGCCATTAACGGAACCTTTTTAGGATCTAATCCACTTATTTGTAATACATTTATTGTATTATTTAAACCTTTTAAATCATATTTTACTAAGATACTTGGCATTAAGCTGATATCTCGAGCTTCTTTACCAATATTTATTAATTTTTCTAGTTTTTCTTTTAATTCTTTGTCATAAAGAATTTCAGGATTGTCTTTTATAACATCAAGTGCTATTTTATATTTCTTTAAGGCTTCTATATTTGCTTTTATTAATTCTTCATCATAGTTTGTTAATATTTTTTCTAAATCTTCATTTGTGAGTAAGTTTACATTTACTTCTAAAGATTTAAGTAACTCAGTTAATTTTTCTTTTTCTGGTAATTCATTTTCTGTTGCTGCGATTGTTTCTTCATCAGTTGCAACATTTTCAATTACTTCTTGTGCTTCTGGAATATTATTTTCTGTTATTACTTTATCAAAAATATCTTCTAAAGCAGATGGGGCTTCTAGGCTAGCTTCTACTTCAGGAACACTAATTTCTTCTTTAGTTTCTATAACTTCCGCATTAGATTCCTTTTTAGCTTCTACTAAGACATCTGTGATTGTTTTTCTACTAGCTTTATCTCTACTTTTATAAATGCCATCATATTCATACAATGCATCTTCTGGGAACATTAGTATTTTAGCAGCTTCTCTTTGTTCATCTTCATTGAAATCAAATTTTTCAAGTAAACTAGTTATTGCATCTCTGGTTATGTTAATATTACCTTCTAAAGCTAAAGTAAAGTATTCATTAAGTTTTGCTTGATTGCTTAATGCTTCATCTTTTCTAATACCTAATTCTTCAACTTTTGTTATAGCATTGTTCATTTCTGTTTCAACGTTTTCAAGTTCTTCACTTGCTAATTTATTTTCTGCTACTACTTTTTCAATTGTTGATGGTAACATTTTATTTACCTTGTCATTTATTGAAGCTGGGTCAAAATCTATTTGCAAGCGATCTAAAACATTAGCAAAATCATCTCTATTTATATTGCTAAGTAAAGATATTAGTTTATTTCCTTCTTCTTGAAGTGTTTCTTCTTCTTTAGTTAGTTTAGCTATTTTTTCAAGTAGAACTTCTTTTTCATTTTTAGTTCTTTCACCAGTTTCAATAGCTTCTTCTCGTTCTTTATTCATTTTAGCTAGTATTACACTGTCTTCACCACGAAGATTATATAATTTGTCTAGTAGTGTTTTTTCATCATTTGATATTTTCATTTAATCACGCCCTTTATTATGAATAAATTATAGCAAATTATTTTTAAGTTGTAAAGCTCTTTTTTTAGGCATGTTAAAACTCGCATATTATGCGAGCTTATCTTGACCTAGAACTTTCTTCATAGTGAACTTGGCCAAATTCATCGTAAGACATAAAATAGCTACTTTCATATAAATGTTTAATGGTTAATATTGTTTCTAAAGTTTTGTTAAAAGCTGCAAAATTACTGGTCATCGTTAAATAGAAATTACCATTTTTATCACCATATGGAGCAATTGGATTACCACCCATTTTTGATAATTCTAGAATGAAAGAAGCTATGTATTTTTGACGTAGTAAATCCCCTACTCCAGTTATTTTTTCAGGATAACCAGCTGTCTTGTATGGCTCAAATTTTTCTGTTTGTTTCATGTAAACTTTACCAGTTTCATTCGTATATTCTGTGGCAATTCTGCTATTTATGAAAAAGGAAAAATCTCTCGTTACTCCTTCATTATGGGCCTTGATGTAATCATTTTCAAATACGGGATATGTATATAAAAGTCCACCTGTACCATGACAATTGAAAAATGCCATATTACCACCACTTCTATCTAATTTGTCTAAGTAATTTAATAGTGCTATATTTTCTGATTCAAATTTAAAATCTTCATTCATGTCGTAGTTTGCCATACCAATTGGACCAGCAATACTTTTAGTTATGTGATTATCACGTAAGTTTCCAAGTGTTACTCCATATTCTATGATTTGCTTTTTCATTATTTCATAAAATGATGGATTATTATCATTTAGGTTTACACCATTTGAATTTGCATAAAAATTTGCTAAACTTCCTGCTGGGAATGCGTTATTTGCAAACATTTTAGTTATTTTTTTCTTCAAATTACTGTGAGCTTCACTTAAATTTGGTATAACTTCTGGTGTTAAATTATTAAACATTTCTGTATGTTTCCTATTTTGAGAAATTTCTTTATCTAAAGTTTCATCAACAATATTTGTTAAGGGTTCACAACTTATTCCGTATGTATCTTGTAAATATTTTTTAACACTATCTTTAGTAATGTCTTTTCCTTGAAAACTAATCCAGAAAGTGTTGATAACTTTAGTTTTGTCAACATCAATGGTAAATTCATCACAAATATATTTTAACATTTTATTAACTTTTAAAACATTTTGATCATCTTCACGGAAAGAAGCCCAGTAGGATTTGCTAAATTTTTCAATTTCTTCATCTGTCATATTTTTCATGACACTATCTAAAGCATATGTTGTGACTGCAAAACCTTCGGGATTTTGAACCGGTATAAAGTCAATTGTAAATATCTCGGGGTCAAAATTATCAAAATTGTTTCCAAGTGCTAAATTTTGCATAAGCTGTGTAACAAAATCTACACTTATTATTTCATTACCATGTGCTCCACCCATATAAGTGACATGGAATGGGCCATTACCTATAGAATAATGTTCAATTGGAAAACCACATGTTGTATATCCTATATTTTCTAGTTTTGTTACTTTAAATTTATTTTCTGGATTGGAAACTATTTTTTCTAATCTTTTTTGAAGTTTTTCTAAAGTTAATATTTCATAATCAATTTTGTATTTGTTCATTTTTTACACCTTCCAAATATATTTTTTCTTTAAATGAACCTCTTTTTTCATTCTTTTTTTCGGATATTTTTATAATTTCTTCTAAAGAGATATTTTCAAGATAAGCTAAATATTTCATAACTTCAATCATGTCTGCAAGTTCTTGCAATTTTTCTTCACCTTTGGCACTTATTACTTCAATATATTCTTCATACAATTTCTTTTCCAATTCCTTTTTATATTCGTTTTCATCTAGAATTCTAGTTATTGGTTCTTCATTATTATTTTTTATTTTTTCAGGTATTTTATCTCTCACTAATTTTTGATAATGTTTTGGTTTGCAGCCATATATGTATGTTGATTTCTTTGGCAAAAAGCCATGCTTTAAATATATTTTGGTAGCATCAATATTGTCGTTCCATGCTGTTACTTCGATGTATTTTGCTTTTTTACTAAAACACCAATTTTTAAATTCTTCAATTAATTTACTAGCTATTTTATTGCCACGATATTCTTCTAAAACATATAAAGCATCTAATTTAGCTGTTTTTTCTTTAACAAAAATATCTTCAGTTACATATTCATATATATAACCTACTACTTTATTATTTATAAATGCTATATATATATAACTGAGTTTTCATTTAATTTATTATAATAATTATTAATTATAATGTTATTTTTTAAATTTTCATCATATTTTGTTTCATCATTTATTAGTTTTGTTAATAAATCATTACAAACACTAGCATTTTCTTGGTCATATTTTTTTATTTCTATATTCATATAAATCACAATTTAATTATAACAGACTTTTAAAAAAAAGAAAATAATTTCTTATTTTCTCTTTAGTCCTTTAAAATAACTATCTTTTTAACATTAGCTAACTTTGCAGGCTCACTTGGCATCATTACATCTTCTGCTGTTATAGATACTTGTTGATTTGCTTTTAATTTATCTAATGTAACTTCTTTATTTTCATATATTATTTTAGTTTTGTTATCTATTTCAAATTCGTATTCTATGACATTATCTTTGTCTTTTTTTTCAACTAAAATAGTATATTTATTATCTCTAGATACAACATCTTTAATTGTAGCTTCAAAAACAAGATCTTTTTCTTTTGTTATGCTTTTGTATATTCCAAATCCAACTCCTATTAAAACAATTACTACAGCAATTATTTTTAATAATAAAGTATTTTTCATTTGACCTCCTTTCTTTTTTATCACTTAATAAATCTATCCCAATAATATTTTTCGGTACTTTTTAAAATGGAAAAATGTTCTTTTATTTGTGAACTTATAAAGTTTGCTTTTTTATTTATGGGTGTATTTTTTGCATAACAATCTTTTGTGTAAGTTCTAAACATTAATTCTGCAAAAATTACTGCTCTATCTTCTAAATAGTTTGTTTTTCCATATTTTGATACAAAATAAGCATTTTTTACATCTGTGAAATTATAGACATAATCGTTACTTTCATCTCCGTATATAAAGCCATCTGGGTTTACTTCATTCATACTTTTATTTATATCGATTGGATAACCTTTAACACTAATATATGAATCTATATAATGCATTATTTCGTGATGAAGTACGTATTCAAATAATAGTGATGGTTCTATCATTATTATGATATTTGTTTTTATATGAGCATCTGTAACTCCGGATACATTACCACTTATACTTTTAACTAAATATATAGTTGCTGGCATATTAAAGTTTTTCATTTCTTTGAAAAATCCTTCAGGATATTTGGCAAGTGCTTTATCTATTTCTATAAGATACTTATTTATTTCATTGTCATCCTCGATTATTTTTCTTGTATAGCCATTCATCTAATAATAGTCCATTTCATCTTTATATGCTATTTTAATTGAATATTTGTTTTGAATTTGATTTCGATATTCATTATTTTTCTGAGCTTGAGTTTTTTCTGTTTCTTTTGGTGGTTCTTCTTGTGGTGGTTTATCAGCTTTATCTGGCTCTTTATTAGCATTTTCATTATTTTGATTATTATTCACATTATTACTATTTGTTGGTTTTTCTGTTACTACATTGTTCTTTTTGTCTACTTTTTCCCAGATAGCATAAAGAGTTGTGTCTTCATTAAATATAGTCTCATTTGTAATTTTATTGTTGTTTTTGTCTGTCCAACATTTAAAAATATAGCCATTATATGTTGGATTTTCTGGTAATCTAAAAGTTTGATTATTGTCTAATGAGATACTATCTACTTTACTTCCACCTTTGGTATCAAATGAAATTGTTATTATTTTATTTGTTTCTTCTTTGGAAATTTCTTTTTTTATATATTTAATATTATATTTGTCTAAGTCTGTTAATTTAATTATTTTATTAGTTAATGCTGTTTTAATATCAAATTTTTCTTCATTATAAATAACGCTTATATATTTGCTATTACATGGTAGATAGTAAATATATGTTTCATCTTTGTAAAATTCTTCTTCATTTAAACAAGAAATATCAGAGTTATTTTTAGTTAAATCAATAATTTCAATGGTATTATTTTTTTCTTTAGGATATTCAACATTTTTATTATTTGTGTTTTTTATTATTGGACTAGTGTTAAATATTAAAGCTATCAAGATAACTAATATTATTAAAGATAACATTACTCCGATTATAACTCGTATTTTACGCTTTTTCATCTTAGCTCCAAGAATTTTATTTTACGTCGCAAGTCCAAAGACCATGTTTATTGCAATATGCGTATAATTTTGATCCCTTTATGTATTTAAACTTACATTCAGCAGGCTCATTTACTAATAATTTAACTTTTTCAGTTACTTTTTCATTTACTAAAGCTATCCACATAATAAAATGATCATCTTCCATAACATGATTTACTTTTACATATATTTCATCATTTATTATTTCATATGTTGGTACGTGTTTTTCAAATGAAGCATCAATACTATTTGGAATTAGTTCTATGACTAATTCCTCACAACATTTTATTTGACATTCATCACATTTGCAATCATTAATTACTTCGAATAATGTACCACATTTTAAACACTTTTTTATTATTAATTCATTTTTCATAATGTTTCTCCTTATGGGATTATTTTACCATGATTAATTAAATTAAACAATAAATTATATAGTTATTTTCTTTATAACATAATGTTGTTTTTATTCATATATTACTTTAGAGGGAGGAATTATTTTTGAAAAAAAGAATTATAATTGGATTATCATGCATGGTAGTTTTACTCGGGGTGGTGTTACTTGCATTTGGCTTTAGAAAGGATAAAAATACATCTTTAACTAAGGTTAGACTTGCTGAAGTTACCCATAGTTCATTTTATAGTCCACTTTATGTTGCAATAGAAAAAGGTTATTTTAAAGAAAATAATATAGATTTAGAACTTATTTTAACACCTGGTGCTGATAAGGTAAGCGCAGCAGTTTTATCTGGTGATGTGGAAATAGGTTTTGCTGGTGCTGAGTCTGCAATATATGTTTATAAACAAGATGAAAGTGATTATTTAACACTTTTTGCAGGTCTTACTAAAAGAGATGGTCAATTTATTGTTTCAAGAAAAGATATTAAAGATTTTAAATTAGAAGACTTATATAACAAAGAAATTTTAGTTGGAAGAAGTACTGGTATGCCAGCTTTAAACTTCTTAAATGCTTTAAAGAAAAATAATATTGATACTGATAAAATTAATGTTAATACTGCAGTTGAGTTTTCAGCTTTATCTGGTTCATTTATTGGTGGTGTTGGTGATTTTGTTAATCTTTTTGATGATAGTGCAAGAGAATGAAGTCACCAAGTGAAAAATTATAAGTCTAATCATAGACAAAAATAACAATTCACTTGGTAATGGACTTTGTACCTTTTTGTTCCTTGTGTATCATATCCTCGTTTGAATTCATAACTACTTCTTAAAATTGGTTGTAGTTTTTTATTTTCACTTTCTTTATAAGAT
>CADBRL010000019.1 GCA_902797105.1 uncultured Erysipelotrichaceae bacterium | reverse complement strand
TTCATTTCTCCGTCACATTCTGCTTTTACAAACATGACTTCAGGTTAATTTGGTCGACAGTGTCGACCATTTTGACGCAGCATAAAATAAATATAATTGTCTAATTACTTTTTTTAAAATTTTAGAAAAAAAGATAGAAAACTTAATTTCTATCAATTACTTTTCACTTTTATTTTTAAATTGGAACATTATTGGTGTTCCATCAAAATCAATATTATTTCTGATTTGATTTTCTAAATATCTTTCATAACTAAAATGAACTAACCCTTTATTATTTACAGAACATGTAAACTTTGGTGGACACGTTCCAGTTTGACTTACAAAATATATTTTAAGTCTTTTACCTTTATATGATGGAGGTTCATGCATGCTTACTGCTTCCATTATAATGTTATTTAAAAGAGAGGTTTTTACTTCTTTTCTGTTATTATTGTAAGCATTTATTACCTCAGGCATAAGTCCTGATAATCTTTTTTTAGTCTTAGCACTTAAAAATACTGTGTGAGCATAAGGTATAAATTGAAACTCATTTTTTATATCTTCTTTCCATTTTCTTATATCGCTATCTGGATTATTTATTGTATCCCACTTATTTACACATATAACGATACCTTTGCCAGCATCTAAAGCGTAAGATGCAATATGTTTATCATGCTCAATAATACCTGTTGATGCATCAATTACTAAAACACATACATCACTTCTATCAATTGCTTTAAGGCTTCTAATTAAACTATATTTCTCAACACTTTCATAGATTTTACCTTTTTTCCGCATTCCAGCAGTATCAATTACAGTTATATCTTCATGATTGTATTTAAATTTAGTATCGATTGCATCTCTAGTTGTGCCCGCTACATCACTTACAATAGCTCTTTCTTCATTCAATATTGCATTAATTAAACTACTTTTCCCTACATTTGGTCTACCTATTATACAAAACTTAAGAGAAGTATCTTCCTCTTTCACTTCTTCAGGCAAATCACTAGTTATAGTGTTAAGAAGTCCATCAAAACCAATATTATGGGATGCGCTAACTGCCACTAAATCACTAAATCCAAGTTCATAATAATTATATAAATTTTCTTTTTTCTTATCATTATCTATTTTATTTACAACTACGATTACTTTTTTACTACTTTTATGAAGTATTTCTGCCACTTTTTTATCTGATGCATCTGGGTCATCATTACCATCAACAACAAATAAAACTAAATCAGCTTCATCTATTGCAAGTGTTGCTTGAACTAAAATATCTTTAGCAAAGTCATCTTCCCCAAGTGATATACCACCGGTATCAATTAGATAAAAGCTTTTATCATTGTGATTTACTCTTCCGTAAATTCTATCTCTTGTAACCCCCGGAGTATCCATAATAATAGACTTATTTTCTTTAATTAATCTATTAAATATGCTACTTTTTCCGACATTAGGTTTACCAACTAAACATACTGTTTGCATACCAAAACCTCCTAACTTTCACTTACATTGTTTTCTAAATATTTTGCATATATACTATTATTTTTACGATATATTTGTATTTTATCATTTTTCATACTTTTATTTGTAACATTATTTATTAAATCTATCTCCCCATTTGCATTTGTTTCTGTTGACTTAAAATATTTTCCATTTATTAATGTTGCAACTGTAACCACTGCGCAATAATCCGATTTATAATTATCAACTTCACATTTATCTTTGAGTACATCTGGATTTTCTTGTCCATATACAATTGCTGCTGCTTCTAAATTTTGTTTCTTAGTTTCTAATAAATCTTCATAAGAATTATTTCTTATATTAATTACACTTATTGCACCGATTGACATTATAATGCTAAGTATTACTAATACTGCTAGTACTTCTATTAGTGTAAACCCATTTTTTTTCATATTTCTCCTTCAATTATACTAAGTATTTCAGCTCTACCTTTTTTAGTAATTGTTGAAAATGTAATAAATTCATCATCTTCAAATTTTAATGTATCTTTAATTATTTTATCTTGTTTAATTCTATTATTTTTGCTAACTTTATCATATTTAGTAGCAACTATTGTTATATTTAAATTATAATACTTTAAAAATTCATACATTAGTATATCATCTTCAGTTGGTTTGTGTCTATAATCAATAAGCATAAATACATGTTTTAAATTTGGTCTTTCTTTTAAATATTCTTCAATCATTAAACCAAATTTCTTTTGGGTATCTTTACTTACACTAGCATAACCATAACCAGGTACATCCACTAAATAAAAGGCATCATTAATTTTATAAAAATTAAGTGTTTGGGTTTTTCCTGGTTTAGAACTAGTTCTGGCAAAGTTCTTTCTCTCTATTAATGTATTTATAAAACTACTTTTACCAACGTTACTTCTTCCAACAAGTAAAAATTCTGACTTTTTATCTTCTGGATATTGACTTCTTCTTACCGCTATTATTGGTTCACTAACATTTTCTATTTGCATAATTTGCATCACCTAGATATAATTATATATTATTTCATGGAAAATTGCAAATATTCATAAACTTATGTTAAGGAGGAATATTATGCATAATACTAATTTTCCTCCGAATACTAATCCTCATACATTCTCTTTAAT
>CADBRL010000018.1 GCA_902797105.1 uncultured Erysipelotrichaceae bacterium | reverse complement strand
TTTCCATAGAGAAGTTTTCTATCCTACCACATTCAGAGTGCACTTCATGTCAAATTTTGTCACGAACCTTAAATTTCTTTATTTTTTTGTTATTTTTATAGAAAAAATGGCAAAAAAAGCACGAAATCAATTAATTTCGCACTTTTTATTTATTCTTCTCCAAAGAAATCATCAAAGAATTCATCATCAGATATAACATTATTAGCAATAACTGTACTATCTTTATCAACACTTATTTTAGGATTATCTAAAACAATATCTTCTTTTTTCTCTGTTTCTTTAGGTTCTTCTTTAACCTCTATAATTGGTTCAACTTTTTCTTCTTTCTTTTCATCTAATTTAGGAAGCTCAATATCCTCTTTAGGCATAAAAGTATTTTCCTTAGCTTTATTTCTTTCAGCTTCTTGACGATCTAATTCTTTAAATTTTTCATCTAAATCTTTAAGCATACTATCAATATCCATACTGCCTAAAGCACTTGGTTTTCCTTGAGATGGCATTGGTCCAAAAGGACTAAATGATGGCATATCGTTCATAGGTCTAAAAGGATTATTACCACCAAAAGCATCACCATTCTGAGCCATTCTCTTACTACGTTCTTCCGTAACAAACTTTTTCAAGTCAAACATTTCAACTTCATGTTTCATTCTTGTTGGATATTCTTCTTCTTTTCTTTCAATACCCCATTCCATTTTAAAATCTGGTTCTAATTTAGTTCTAAATGGACTAGTTCTAAGTCTTATAATAATTGCTTCAAACAACTTCATCTTTTGTAAATCAGTAATTGTTATAAGTGGTCTAGTTGCATTTTTATCTTTTTCATCAGTAACTTTAACTTCCCCACACATCTTACTAATTTCTTCCAAAGCTTTCATTTCAGTACTAATTAAATAAACTAAGTTACCACAGTTACCCTTAATAATTTCTGCTACATTATCTCCATACACATCATTAAGTTGTGCAAAGTTTTGAATAATAAACGTAAATCTAATATCTCTACTTCTTGCTGCAGATACCATTGCATCTACATCTTTAAGTGGTGGCATGTTAGCAAATTCATCTAGTATAAAATTAGTTCTAACTGGAAGTTTTCCTCCATTTTCTTGAGCAACATCAATTAATGTTTCATAACATTGTTTAATAAATATTGTCATCAAAGGATGGTAAGTTTTCTTTTCATCATGAATAATCATAAATACTGCAGTTTTACCATTACCAATATCTTTCATATTGAAATCACTATAAGAAAGCATTTCACTCAATGATTCACCAGTTGAGAAATTTCTTATCTTTTGTCTAAATGTTGCAAGCAATCCACCTTTAGTATCATTTGGGGCATTAATTGTACTAGATGCAAACATATAAGCATTAGATTTTTCACCTTTCATACCAAAATATTCTTTAATATAATTACTTGTTGCATATCTTTCTTCTCCAACAGTACTCATTACATTAATACTATTTAAGTTAACTTCTTCTTCTTTAGCATCTTGAAACAAACCTAAAGCAAGTCCAGAAAAATAGTCAGCTGCAGATTTTTCCCAGAAATCAGATTCATTTTTATTAGATGGATCGTACAAAATATTTAAAGCAACGTCATTTAAAAGTTCAATTGCTTTATCTTGATTACCAGCTCTATAATATTGATTAGGAAGAGAAAGTGGGTTCCAACTATTACCTCTTTGTGGTTCCCTAAAATTAAGTACAATAATTCTATAACCTTTTTCTTTTAAATAACTTGCACTATATTTATAAATTTCTCCTTTAGGGTCAGTAATAATCATTGACTCACCCTTCTTTGCAAGTAAATTAACCATTGGCTTAACTATTGTTTGAGTTTTACCACTACCAGTAGAACCTATAACCAAGTTATGATATTCACCATTATCAACCCAAATATCTTTACCATTATTTATTAATGGTATACCAGCAGCATTTACAACATCATCAGTTGGATGAACACATTCTACCCCAGACTGTTCTTTTATATCTTTTTCTTTAGCCCAATCAGAATAACCATCACTAGACTTTTTCTTCAAAGATATTCCAATTCCTCCATCTTTATCTTTTTTAAATATATAGGAAGATACACTAGTAAATATCCCAACTAAAGCAATAATAAATAATAAAAGTGTTGCAGGAAAAAACTGAGGTGTAAAAGCTTTAAATGGAAGCAATCCATAAAATGTTCCATCTGTTGATAAAGATGAAAAATTAAGAACTGCAATTGCACACAAATAAAGAAGCAAAACACAATATAATACAAAAAGGAAAAAATCCTTTGGTTCAACTTTAAACTTCATAAAAACACGTTCCTTTCATTTAACTTATTATACTACATTTTTCTCTAATCTTCTATAACAAGTTCATATTTTCCATTAACTTTTTCATACATTATATTTCCAGATTTACCTGCATCAGAAAAATATCCTTTACTAATAACTATATTTGTATGATCACTAAATTTAACTAATACTTTTATATTATAAATCGGAGCATTATAATAATTCTCTTTAGATATAATTTCTTTCTTTAAAACATATACCTTATTATTTAAAATAATATATACTAAATTAAAATACTTATTTTCATCTTCAATATCTAAATTTGAAACATTAACTATTTTATCTAATACACCATTGTTATCTAAATCAGTATTTACTTTTTCCATTAAAGAAAAGTTTGATTTAACATAATTACTATGTAATATTTCATTAATTTTAATTATATCGTTATCATCTATTTCATTAATATCAACATTTAAAACATTTCCAAAATTATTTGATAAAGCAATCAAACTTCCAGAAAATTTTTGATATTTATCATTTAAAAATAAATTCCATCCATTACCATATTTTAAAACATATTCACCTTTATAAATATTATCAACATAAACATTCATTTTATTATTATCTACATCACTATAATAGCTACTTTCCCATTTATTTGTATATTTCCATATACTATCATTACCAATAATCATATAATTACTGACAACTTTACCATTATTCTTTAAATCTTTTTTAAAAACAAACAATAAAAGAACTATAACTAAAAGTAATATTACAATTATTATAATAGGAACTTTTTTACTCATATTAACCCCTTTCTAAGCAGAATATGCTACTATTTGGTCAACAATACTTACTGATATTGTTGTTACTTTACCACCAGATGGATCTTTAGTTATTAAGTTATTACCA
>CADBRL010000017.1 GCA_902797105.1 uncultured Erysipelotrichaceae bacterium | reverse complement strand
ATTTGGATAAATCTTTAAATTATCATAGCTTGGATCTTGAAAACGGAGCGGCTGATAATTCGTACAGATATTCTGGTGGAGATTATATTTTAACGCAAAAAGCTTTAGATGAAGGTTTTATGTATCTGCAAGATTTAGGAACTGAGGATATACATAATGAAGGCGTTATAAAGTTTTTCTGTGATGGAAAAAAACTTTTGGTGGGAAATAGATGTTCAATTAATGGAGATTATTATTTAATTGGAAATGATACCAATAATAAAATTACTTCTTTTAAAAAAGCTTTAGATAAAGCTGTTGAACTTGGATATTTAATAGATGGAAAAGTTAATAATTATGTTTGTTTTGGTACAGATGAAGCTAGTTGTCCTGATGACAATTTGTATAGAATAATAGGAGTTTTTAATAATAACATAAAGTTAGTTAAATCTCTTCCAGCTACCAGAAGTTTGCTTGGTGAAAATGGTTCTTGGTATGGTAATGATGACTTAATAAATTATTTTTGGAGTGGTGTTTTGTATGAATCTTTATTGAGAACTGAGGGTAAATACTTATCGTATTTTTGGAATAATACGGCTGCTAGTAATGTGTGGAGTGAAAGTAACTTAAATACTATTAATCTGAATACAAATTACTTAAATAATATTGGAGATACTTGGAGTAATAAAATAATTAATCATAAATGGCAAGTTAAAGGAAATACTTATCAAAATTTGGTTGGAAATCCAAAAAATGTTTATCAAAATGAAATTAAAAATTTTGATAGTTCAACAGAATATGTAGCAAAAGTTGGTTTAATGTATGTAAGTGATTATCTTTTTGCTGTTGATAAGAAGTATTGGTCAAGTGTTTATAGTTCTGTTTTTCATTACAATTGGTGGGTTGACCCTGGAGTTGGTGAATTATTAATTACTCCCCAAAGTGATACTTCCAATCGTGTGATGTCAGTAGTTCAAGGAAGCTTCACTGATTGGTATCAGACAAATGTCAATCCTAATATGATTAGACCTACATTTTATTTAATTGATTCAATAAAGTTACTTGATGGCGATGGAACAAAAGAAAATCCTTATAGATTAGATTAGATGTTTGATAGTACATATTATTGTGAAGTTTAATAAAAGTAGTTATTTTGGTGATAATGTATAGTTGACTTATTTACTCATATTTTTCTCTTAAATATTTAAAAAATATAATTAGTAGCATTTGCTACTTTTTTCTTTATTTGTTATAATATTTTTTGAAAGAAGGGTTTTCTATGAAGTTTGATAATATATGTGAAGAAGAAAAATACTTTCCTTATATGGATATTTCGCTAGACGAAGCTAGAGAAATTAGATATTTAATAAGAAATACAGAAGCTTTAAAAAATGGAGAAGTTGTGTGTATGTCTTTAAAGAGAGAACCTAATTATATTTATGCTAATGGTTTATTTTATAGTGCTGGTTGTAATAAATCATTTGAAGGTTTTATTTATAAAAGAGCTCATGGATATAAGATATTTACAATTGTTACAGAAGTTTTATCTCATAAAGATTATTATGGTATTGATGAATTTATTTATCAAATTAAAAATATTAAAGTAAATAGTTTTGTGGAAAAAATGGATCCTGTTAGTAAGAAAATAAGTTATCCTGAAGAGGATTTTATTAGAAAATAAATTTTTTCATATGTTTTTCACAAATTATATATATACTTGTAGGTAGGTGATTTAAATGCGTGTTTTAGTAGTAGATGATGAAAAATTAATCAGAGATGTTATAAAAGAATATTTGCTTTTAGAAAAATTTGAAGTGGAAGAAGCTTCGAATGGACTTGAAGCTGTTGATAAAGTTAAAAAAGACGATTTTGATATAATTATTATGGATATTATGATGCCTAAGATGGATGGTTATACTGCATGTAGGGAAATAAAAAAACTAAAAGATATTCCTTTTATTATGCTTTCTGCGCGTGGAGAAGAATATGATAAACTTATTGGCTTTGATTTAGGTATTGATGATTATGTTACAAAACCTTTTAGTCCGAAAGAATTGGTGGCAAGGATTAAAGCTGTTACAAAGAGAAAAGAAGTGGTTAATAATATTTTTGAAATTAAGGGTATTAAACTTGATGATTTAGCTCATGATGTTTATATTGATAATAAAAAAGTTTATTTAACACCTAAAGAATACGATTTACTTAAGTATTTTATAGATAATAAAAATATAGCTTTATCAAGAGAAAATTTACTTTCTCATATCTGGGGTTATGATTTTTATGGTGATGATAGAACTGTAGATACACATGTCAAAACTTTAAGGAAACATTTAGGTAAATACAAAGATATGATTGTTACAGTTCGTGCAGTGGGATATAAGTTTGTTTATGAAGGCTAAAAAGAAAACGAGCATACAAGCAAAGACTTTATTCTTTTTGCTTAGTTATAATATTGTTATAATCGTACTTCTTTGGGTTTGTCAAATTAAAATACTTGATATTTATTATGAAAAAGAACAAGTTGATAATATGGATAATATTGTTAATTCCCTTAAAGAAACTAATTCAATTGAACTTGTATCAAAACTTCAAGATATTGCTTATGATAATGATGTGTGTATTGTTTTAACAAGTAATACAAGTGTTGTTGAAACTTATAATATTAACATGAATGGTTGTGCTTTAAAATCTGGTAATAGTAAAGTTAAAGAACTTATGTATAATTTTGTGCAATCAGAAGAAACTCTTAAGTCATATAGATTTGTAAATGATGATAAACATATTTCAGCTTTAATGTATGGAGTAAAAGTTGGTAATAGTGATGTTTTTATTTATTCTAATTTAGAGGATATATCTGATTTTACATTGCTTATTAAAAGACAACTTATGTATGTTTGTGTAGTTGGAATATTTATTGCTATTATTATGTCTATTTTTTTATCAAATAAAATTACAGAACCAATTACTAGAATTACTAAAAAAGCTAAGAAAATGGGTACTGGTGATACAGATGTTTCCTTTGAAGAGTCTGGTATTAAGGAAATTGATGAATTATCTGAAACTCTTACACAAGCTCAAGAAGAAATGGTAAAAACTGATGAGTTACGTAGAGATTTAATGGCAAATGTTTCTCATGATCTCAAAACACCACTTACAATGATTAAAGCTTACGCTGAAATGATTAGGGATATTTCATATAAAGATTCAGAAAAAATGAATGAACACTTAGGAATAATTGTTGATGAAACTGATAGATTAACTGTTTTGGTAAATGATATACTGGATTTATCAAGAATGCAATCTAATGCTGATACTTTAAGTATTGAAAAATTTGATTTAGCTGAAGATATAAAAACTATTGTTAATAGATATCAAATTATTAAAGAAACAGAAAAGTATATTATTAATGTGGAAATGCCAGATAGTATTATGATAAAAGCTGATAAGAAGAAACTTAATCAAGTAATTTATAATTTGATAAATAATGCTATTAATTATACTGGTGATGATAAAACTGTAACTGTTAGAGTTACTAAGCATAAAAAATATTTTTTGGTAGAAATAATAGATACTGGTAAAGGCATTAAAGAAAGTGAAATACCATATATTTGGAATAAATATTATAAAAATGATAAAAATCATCAAAGAAATGTTGTTTCTACGGGGCTTGGATTATCGATAGTTAAAGAAATACTTGAATTACATGACTATGAATATGGTGTTAAAAGTGTTTTAAAAAAAGGTTCTACATTTTATTTTAAAATTAAGATTTAAACTTTCATAATTTCAACATAAATATTTCATAATTCTTTGTTATCATTATATTGTGACAAAGGAGGGATGTTATATAAGATAAAAATTTTGGTTTATAATATGAAAATATAAACTATACACAATTAACATATAAACTCAAAACTCACACTTTTTTATAAGAAGCCTTATGGCTTCTTTGTTTTTTTTGTCTCAACGATTAGTTGAGTTTTATTCAACTTATTAGTTATTGTATTTTTTGATATAAATTGTTATTATGTTATTGGAGGAGAAAATATGAAAAGTTATTTAAAAATTATTATTGCAATTGTTATTGGAGTGTTATTAGGTAGTACAGTATCATTTATTATGAAGAATGATAAATGTGATATAGTAAATGAATTACCTAAACAAGAAAAGTCTGAGGGACTTAGAGGTGTTTATGATATTGATAAAAATATTAATGAAAAAACTATAGATAATTATCTTGATAGATCTGATGTTGTTTATAGAGATGTAAGAATGCTTGAAGATACTGCGACTTGGGAAAATAAAGGGGGAGAAAGAGATTTAACTGGCTTTGTTAGAGGATTTGAAGTTATTCCCTATGCTTATTTAACTGAGTTTCCTAAGGAGTATGTTGATCAAAAGAAAAGTGAAAATGTAACTGGTTTATATAAAGGTAAAACTTTATTTAAATTAGAAAATGGAAAATATG
This sequence comes from uncultured Erysipelotrichaceae bacterium, assembly GCA_902797105.1. Taxonomy (GTDB): domain Bacteria; phylum Bacillota_I; class Bacilli_A; order RF39; family UBA660; genus Onthocola_B. The sequence continues at coordinate 4,042 of CADBRL010000017.1, read as the reverse complement.
TTGCAAATTATAAAGAATCTATGGAAATTTTAGAATATATTTTTCCAAAAGATAAAATTATATTTATTATGTGTGGTGCAGGTGGTTATGCTAACTTTACTAAACAAATGCTTGGAGCTCTTGGTTGGGATACTAGTAAAATATATAATGTTGGTGGATATTGGAATTATGAAGGTAAAAACTCTATAAGTACAAAAATTAATGGTTCAAAGAAATGTGATTTTTCTAAGGTTGCTTATCATGATATAGATTTTAGTAGATTAACGGAGATTAAATAATGGTAAAAAAAATATTTTTATTATTACTTATTATTATAGTTTGTGTTGGTTGTTCTAATTATAAAAATGTAGATTCTAATAAAATATTTTTAAGTGATATGTTTTATAATAAAGGTAATTTTATTGAAATAGATAGTAAATCTTTAGAAGATTATAGTAATAAGACATATTTGTTATTTACATATAATAATTTTTGTAGTTTACCTATATCTTGTGAAAAAATATTTAAATCATTTGCTAGTGATTATAAAATTGATTTTTTATCAATGCCTTTTTCGGAATTTAAAAATACTTATTTATATGATACAGTTAAATATGCTCCATCTGTTTTAATTGTTGAAAATAATAAAATTATAGCTTATTTAGATGCTAATAAGGATGATGATTTAGAAAAATATCAAGATGTTAATAAGTTTAAAGATTGGATCAATAATTATATTAATATTTCTAAATAATAAATTGCAATTTAAAACCACGGTTAAAATCGTGGTTTTATGATGTAAAAATGCCCCAGCCATTAACAACAGTTCTTCCTTTTGGTATGGGGATCCCTAATGCATTTTTAGGTGAATTTAACATTTTACCATTTACTACTAGTTGTGTACTTGCACCACCATCTAAGTTTGCTGCAGTAGTAGCTCCATATTTTTCTAAAACATCTATACCTTCATTAAATGTTATGCCTCTGTAAGATGCACCATCTGTTACTAGAAATAACATTATGCCATCATCTCTTTGAGCTATCATATTTCTAGCTGCTCTAGTTGGTTTTAGGTTTGTTTGTCTTTTACCATCAATAATTAAGAATGGACCAAATTCTAAAGCATCTCTCATTCCCATTTTAATTGCTTCTTCACCAGTTGCATGAACTAGCATTAATTTATTATCATTACTCATGCCAATTAAATCAGATTGTCTATTGTGTGATTGGTATATTACTTTACCATTTTCTATTATATAACCAAAAGGTATATCTTTACTTACTTTGCCATCATCATAGAAACCACCACCATTAACTCCGATTGTAGCTCCATATCTTGCAGTCATATCAATGATGTTTTCTTTACCATCATTATTTGGTGTTTTGAATGCTCGACTTTTCATAATTCTAACATCACTTGGATCATAAACTACTACAAGCCATCCTTTGTTACCAGCAACTGTTAAATCAATGATTTTGTAAGCATCATTTCCTTCATTTTTATTTAAAATTTCAGCTTCATACTTATTGTCATATACTTTTTCATCATTTGTTTCAATTAATAAATTACTTTCAAATTTAATTGGTTCATAACTTGTTTTAGTTTTACTTATTTCTTCTTTAAATCTTTTTTCTAATATTTTGTTTTCAATGGTTTTGTTAAAAGTTATAGTTAGTATTAAAATACTTGCAAATAATAAGTCAACTACTAGCATTATTTTATTTTTTTTCATTTTGCACCTTCTTTATAAATATACATATTATTTTCTTTAGTAAAGTTATTTATTTCTTTTTTGTCTAAAGTTATTATGTATCTTGTTTGATGTAATGTTTTTTTATCTCCGTATATAACGGGATTATTATAAATTAAGTCAAAGGCATTTACTTTATTTGCTAAATAATAATCTTTTATATTACTTTCAAATTTAATATCTAATATATTAGGTATCCCAATTTTTTTAGTTACTTTTGTTTTAGAAATATCACTTTCTTTATTAGTATATTCACCATTATATGTAATTGTATCTTTTAAAATATCTTTGTAACTTAATTTTTGATAATATTCATTATTTAAATAATCTAAAGTATCATTTTTATATATTTTGTCTATGGTATTTAAGCTCATTAATTTAATATCATCTTTATAGTCATATACTATATATAAATCATTATCTATTTTTACCTTTGCTCCGATAGAAAAATTATCATTGCCTATTTGATATGGACTATTTTTAGTACCATTTCCAGATTTATATAAAGTACTATTTTTAATTGTTATTACAGGTTTAATTTCATAAAAATTATTTTCATTTGATGTACTTAATTTATCTCCGTTTGTGTGAGCATCATTATTGTATAACCATAATTTTTCTTCATCATTTGTTATGAATGTTTTGTTTTCATAAAATGAATTCATATAATCATATACACTTAGTAAAGAAATAATTTTGTCTTTTTCTAGTTTTTGACATGTTATATTATTTTCATTATCAAATGTATCCTTACAAATATTATTTTCAATTAAATAATCTAAATCTAAGTTGCTTTCTAAATTTTCAAAAAATGTTAAAATAAGATTTTTAGGTAACATATTTATGTAATCATCTAAGATAAGTTCTAATGAACTATCACTATTTATTTTAATTATTCTCCATAGCATGTTATTGTATAGGACATAGTTATTTTCTAATTCCCCTTTAAAGATATAAATGCCATTTTCTTTAGTTAATCCTTCTTTGTTATTTACAATTTCTGAATTATTTACAATATATTCTGATAAAAGAGTTATATCTTTAGTATTTTTATAAGCATTATATATATTAAAACTTATAAGTGCTATTATTATAAAAAATATAATAATTAGTAGAGTAAATAATGTATTATTTTGTTTCTTCATATAAACCAACTACCTTCAAAAACTTCTATAAAGATAATAACATAATATTTTATATGGGACAAGTAGATAAAAGGTATTTGCAAAAATAAATTTATGTTTTATAATATTTATGTGAGGTAAAGTTGTATGAAGAAGTTGTTGATTTTTTTATTTAGTGTTATTTTAGTAATTGTTATAACATTACTAGTGGGATATAAACTAGGCTATTTTAGTGAAAATAGTGTATTTTATCAAACTGTTAATGCTTTTAAAGATGAAGAAGCTATAAAAAAACAAGAATATATGAATTGTATGAGTAAACCTTATAGAGGTAGTACTTTGGATAATGAATTTAATGCAGCTTTTGAAGGATTAAAGAAAAGTGGAGTAGCTATTTATTTTAAAGATATTAATAATGATTATGTTTGGAATATGAATAGTACGAAAATTTATTATTCTGCGAGTACTTCTAAGCTGTTTGAAGTTATTTATTTAGTTGAAGAAGCCAGAAAAGGTAATATTGATTTAAATAGTACTTTAGTTTATAAGCCTAGTGATGCGATGCAGGGAAGTATTGGCATGAAAAAGCATAAGTATTATGATGAGGTTACTTTATCAGAGCTTATAGACCATTTGTTAACTTATAGTGATAATACTGCTCATTTTATGCTTATTAAGTATATTGGGCTAGATACTTTAAAAGAATATTTTAGTGATTTTAACTTAGTAATGGTGAGTGAAGATCCATTTGTTAGAAATTATACAGCATTAATGGCATCAAAATGTTTAGAAAGATTATATAGTGTTCTTGAAGTAGATGATGTTTATAGTGCTTTGATAAAAAAAGCTATGAATAATAAAAATATGAATTATTTAAGTTTTGATGATAAAATTATATATCATAAATATGGTATGTATGATGCAAGTTTTCATGATATAGGTATTTATGATAGTGATAATCCTTATATTATAGTAGTTCTTACTCTATATGGTAACTTAGGTCAAGATGTTTTTGGGCCAAAGGTGCAAAATATAAGTAAAAAAGTATATGAAATTTATAGTAAGAATTTAGAATTAAAAGACGAGTATTGTCAAAGTAATGTTAGTAAATAATTAAATTAGTTACGCAAATAAATAAAAAGGCTAAATAGTGGCTTTTTTTTTTTTTTTTTTTTTTTTTTTTATTTT
>CADBRL010000016.1 GCA_902797105.1 uncultured Erysipelotrichaceae bacterium | reverse complement strand
GATTTGTTTAATGGTGAACCCAGTGCAACTCAGATGATTATTATGGATTATATTTTAAGACATCAAGATGAAGATATTTATCAAAGAGATTTAGAAGAAGTTCTTCACTTAAGAAGAGCCACTGTTTCTGGAGTTCTTCAAACTATGGAAAAACACGGACTTGTTGAAAGAGTTTTGTGTGAGAAAGATGTCAGATGTAAGAAAATTATTTTAAAAGAAAAAGCTAAGAAAATGTTTGATATGAAAAGAATGGAATTCTATAAAATGGAAGAAGTTGTTAAAGAAGGCTTAAGTGAAGAAGAAATTGAAATATTTTGTCATATAATAGAAAGAATGCAAAATAATATAAATAAATATGCAAATAGAAGAAAGGATTAATTATGTTTAAATTATTAAAAAGTTTTAGAAAAAAAGAATGGTTAATTACTATAGTTAGCACCTGTTTAATAGTTATGCAAGTATGGCTTGAATTAAAGATGCCTGATTATATGTCAAAAGTTACTATTTTAGTGCAAACTGAAGGAAGTAAAATGTCCGACATTTTAATAAATGGTGGATATATGCTTTTGTGTGCTTTTGGTAGCTTAGTTGGAGCTGTTATTGTTGGCTATTTAATTGCTATATTATCTGCAGGATTTTCTAAGAAACTTAGAGGTAAACTATTTAGAAAAGTGGAAGAAATGTCCATGAGTGATGTGAAAGATTTTTCAACTAATAGTTTGATTACGAGAACTACGAATGATATTACACACGTAGAAATGTTTGTGGGATTTGGCTTACAATTATTAATTAAAGCTCCGGTTACAGCTGTTTGGGCTATAACTAAAATACTTAATAAGAGTTGGGAATGGAGTATGGTAACAGCTGTTGCTGTAGTTATTTTACTTGTTGTAATTGGAATTTTAACAATTATTGTGCTTCCTAAATTTAAGATTGTACAAAAGTTAACAGATAAATTAAATGAAGTTACAAGAGAAAATTTAACTGGTATTAGAGTTGTTAGAGCTTTTAATGCTGAAGATTATCAAGAAAAGAAGTTTAAAAATGTAAATGATGATTTAACTAATTTACAATTATTTAATCAAAAATCAATGTCAATTATGTCACCAGTTATGTATTTAATCATGTATATGTTAACACTTATTATATATTTTATAGGTGCTTACCTTATTAAAGATGCAATGATGGCTGATAAAATAGCATTATTTGGTGATATGGTAGTATTTTCATCTTATGCAATGCAAATTATTATGTCATTCTTGATGCTTGCTATGATATTTATGATTTTACCCAGAGCAGAGGTTTCTGCATCAAGAATTAATGAAGTACTTGATACCGATATTAGTGTTAAAGATGGTAATGTAGAAACTAAAAAAGAAGTTGGTACAATTGAATTTAAAAATGTATCATTTAAGTATCCTGATGCTGAAGAATATGTTCTAAGAAATATATCATTTAAAGCAAATAAAGGAGATACTGTGGCATTTATTGGTTCAACTGGTTCAGGTAAATCAACTTTGGTTAATTTAGTTGTAAGATTTTATGATGTAACTGAAGGAGAAATACTTGTTGATGGTATAAATATTAAAGATTATAAACTTGAATATTTATATAAATTAATTGGTTATGTTCCTCAGAAGGCAGTTATGTTTAATGGAACAGTTAATTCTAATATTGCTTATGGGGAAGCTAAAGAAGTAATAACTGATAAAGCAGTAAAGGAAGCAGCAAAAGTTGCACAAGCAGATGATTTTGTGTCAAAAATGGATGATGGATATGCATCTCATATAGCTCAAGGCGGCACGAATGTTTCTGGTGGTCAAAAACAAAGACTAGCTATTGCACGTGCCATAGCTAAAAATCCGGAAATATATATTTTCGATGACTCATTTTCTGCTTTAGACTATAAAACTGATGCTGTTCTTCGTAAAGAGCTAAAAAAATATATGAAAGACGCAACTAGTTTAATTGTTGCTCAAAGAATTGGTACAATAATGAATGCTGATAAAATAATAGTTCTTGATAATGGAACATCTGTAGGTGTTGGTACACATGAAGAACTATTAAAGAGTTGTGAAGTTTATAAAGAAATTGCTTTATCACAACTTTCAAAGGAGGAATTAGATAATGCCAAGACCAAATAGAGAAGTAGCAAAAGCTAAAGATTTTAAGGGTGCTATAAAAAGATTAATTAATGAGTTATCTGAATTTAAAAAATTAACTATAATTGCATTAGTTTTAGCAGCTTTAGGTGCTATTCTTACTATAGTAACACCTGATATTTTGTCTAATTTAACTGATGAAATATCAAACGGTTTAGTTATGAATAAAGATAATTTTGAAAAAATTACTAAAGAAGTGACTAATAGTTTGAATGAAGAAAATATTAGTAAAGTTATTAAAATAGACTTTAGTGAAAAAAATATAGGCAGTATTATGATGGATAGTGATATATTTTTTGAAGATAAACAAAGTTTTCAAAAAATACTTGAGGAAATGCAAAGTAATCCTGATAGTGGAATGAAGTTAATTGCCAGTGTTCCAGAAAGTATTTTAAGTAAACTTGTTGTAAGTAATACCAAAGATACAATTAAATTTATTAAGAGTTTAAGTGGTAATGTAGAAGTTCCAGATAGTATTGCTAAGGAGTTATTTCACGAATTTGAAATAGATGGTGTTAAAATAAGTGTAAATGACCAAAAGGAATTTTTGAAGATTGTAAGTAGATTGAATGAAAATATGGATGCAACTAGTATATATGCAAAAGTAGATGAAATGCCTAGTTCTATAAAAACACTTGTTGAACCATATATGAATATAGATAAAATAAAAAATATAGCTATAGTTTTAGTTACTATTTACTTGATTAGTGCAATATTTACTTATTTTGAGTCAATACTTATGTGCGATGTTTCAAATAATTTTGCAAGAAAACTACGTGGTAATATTTCAAGTAAAATAAATAAATTGCCACTTAAATATTTTGATAAACATGCAATTGGGGATACCTTATCAAGAGTAACAAATGATGTTGATATAATTGCTCAATCTATGAACCAATCATTATCAACTTTGGTTAGCGCAATTACATTATTTGTGGGTACTACAATTATGATGTTTGTAACAAATTGGGTTATGGCAATTACTGCAATACTTGCGAGTTTATTTGGGTTTGTATTTATGGCAGTTGTTTTAGGTAAATCACAAAAATATTTTGTGGCTAAACAAAAAGAACTTGGTGCTTTAAATGGTCATATTGAAGAAGTATATTCAGGGCTTAATGTTGTTAAAACATATAATGGTCAAAAAATATCAAATGGAAAGTTTGATGAATTAAATGATAAATTATATAAAGCTAATTGGAAGAGTGAGTTTTTATCTGGACTTATGATGCCAATGATGAATTTTATCGGTAACTTTGGCTATGTTGCTGTGTGTGTCGTTGGAGCATTACTTGCTTTAAATGGTCATATTAGTTTTGGAGTAATCGTAGCATTTATTGTTTATGTAAGGTTGTTTGTTTCTCCGCTTTCTCAAATTGCTCAAGCTATGACTAGTTTACAATCAACTGCAGCAGCTAGCGAAAGAGTATTTGAATTCTTAGATGAAAAAGAAATGCTTGATGAAAGTAAATTAACAAAATCCTTGGATAAAAAAGAAGTAAAAGGTAATATTGAATTTAAATATGATGGTAATGAAACTCCAACAATTAAGAACTTTAGTGCTAAAGCAAAAGCTGGTCAAAAGATAGCTATTGTTGGACCTACAGGTGCTGGTAAGACTACGATGGTAAATTTACTTATGAAGTTCTATGATATTAATAGTGGAGAAATACTTATTGATGGTGTTTCTACGAAAGAATTAACTAGAGAAAATGTTCATAGTTTATTTACAATGGTTCTTCAAGATACTTGGGTGTTTAATGGCACTGTCAGGGATAATATTGTGTATAATACTGAAAATGTAACTGATAAAGAAGTAGAAAATGTTTGTAAAACCGTTGGACTTGACCATTTCATTAAAACCTTACCTGATGGATATAATACTATATTAAGTGATAATGATTCTGTTTCTGCAGGTCAAAGACAACTTTTAACTATTGCTCGTGGTATGTTGCAAGATGCACCATTCTTAATTTTGGATGAAGCTACAAGTAATGTTGATACGAGAACTGAAGAATTAGTGCAAAAAGCAATGGATAAGTTAACTCATGGTAAAACTTCATTTATAATTGCTCACAGATTATCAACAATAAAAAATGCTGATTTAATACTTGTTATGAATAATGGTAATATAATTGAACAAGGAAATCATGAAGAACTTATGAAACAAAAAGGTTTTTATGCGGATTTGTATAATTCCCAATTTAAGTTATAAAGAGTGCTTAGGCATTCTTTTTTTGAAAATGTAATAATTTATTTTTTTTACATAATGAAAGCATTTAAAACTAAGTATTTTTATGATATACTGGAGTTGAATTCAAATTTGAAAAAACTATATATAGGTGTTATAATAATTCCTAATTTAGGAGGTGACTTTTTTGCATAATAAAATTTTGGTAGCAGAAGATGATACGGATATAGTAGAACTTCTTAAACTTTATTTAGAAAGTAATGGTTTTGAAGTGACATCAACATATGATGGACTTGAAGCTTTGGATGCTTTTAAAAAGGGTAATTATGATATTATAATTGCAGATTTAATGATGCCCGGTTTAAATGGTTATGAACTTATTAAAATTGTAAGAGAAACAAGTAATATTCCAATTGTCATTGCATCTGCTAAAAATATGGATAGTGATAAGGTTCTGGGACTTGATATAGGTGCTGATGCTTATATAACTAAACCATTTAATCCTTTGGAATTAGTTGCTTATGTTAAAGCACTTCTTCGTAGATATTATGAATTCAAAAGTTCTAATAATGAAATTAATACCTTAAATGTTGGTGAACTTTCTCTTGATTTAAGCAAATACATCTTTATGAAAAATAATAAAATTGTGCCCCTTACATCAACTGAAATTAAAATACTGGCAATGATGATGAAGTCACCTGGTAAAGTATTTACGAGGAGCCAAATTTATGAATGTATTAATGGAGATTTTTATGATACTGATGATAATACTATGATGGTTCATATTTCAAATATAAGGGGGAAAATTGAGGATAATCCTACAAAACCAGAGTATATAAAAACAGTTAGGGGGTTAGGTTATAAGCTTGAAAACAAAGAAGAGTTATAGTTTTAGCAAATATATTATTATTCAATTTGCTATTTACACATTAATTATTTTAGGTGTTACTTTATTAAAATATTTATCAATTAATTGGAGGCTTAACAATAGCTTTTTAGTATTGGATGATTTTCTTCTTTATAAAGAAAAACTTGAGTATGAAGATTATGATGGCATTCCGATGGCTAAGTTTCCTGGATGTGATTTTGCCATATATGATGAAAATAATGAACTTATTTATACTACAGATGGCGATGTAAATGATATTGTCGATGGTGATGACTTAGAGTTTGTTAATGATTATAGTGGAACATATTATTATAATATTTTTAATTACAAAGAAAAAAATAGAGATAAGATTTATAAAATTTATAAAACTTTATATGATACTGAAAGTAATGAAGAAATTGTGGTTGGAAATGCTAAATTAAATGAAGACTTGGAAATAGTTGATGGCAATCTTTTTAATGAGAAAAATAGTTTAACTGAAAGAGAACTTGATTTATTAAATGGGTATTATAATGATGAACAAATGGTAGAAAAATATGAATTTACTACATCTTATGATTATGATACTGAAATTGGTGGGAAAAGAACTTTGCTTTTTATGTCACCGACATTTACATCAGAGAACTATGATACTGCGGTTGCTGATGCTAATAAAGTATGGTTTATTTCTATTCCAATTTTAATAATAATTATTATAATTGAAACTTATATATTTAATCGTAGAGTCAAAAAGAGTTTAAAAGAGTTGAATAGAGTTATTTCATCTTATGAAAATGAAGAGATAATTGTTAAAGATACTAATTTACCAAAAGAATTTGATGAAGTTGCGGAAAGTTTTGAAAATTTAATGGAAAAGTTAAAGAAATCTAATGAAGAAAAAATGAAAATTTATGAAGATAAACAAAGGTCTATTGCTAATTTATCTCATGATTTGAAAACACCTCTTACAGTTATTAGTGGTTATTCAAAGGCCTTTTTAGATGATTTGGTACCAGATAATAAGAAAAGACGATATATGGAAAGTATCAATAAAAAAGCGCTTGTTGCTACTGAAGCAATTGACTCACTGTTTTTGTATACACATATGAATAATTCCGAGTATAATTTATGTAGAGAAAAAATTGATATAGTAACATTTACTAAAGAATATTTAGCGGAAAAATATAATGAAATTGAGTCTGCTGGTATGGATTTAGAATTAGATATTGAAGAAAATAAAATAATGTTTGATGTCGATAAAAAAGCTTTCATAAGGATTTATGAAAATATAATAAATAATTCTATTAAATACAATAAAAAAGGAACAAAGATATATTTTAAAATGTGGAAAGATAAAACATTAAATATAGTAATCGGGGATAATGGTATTGGAATTGATAAAGAAATAAAGGATAAATTATTTGAACCGTTTGTTACAAGTAATAAAGCTAGGACATCTGGTGAGAGTACTGGACTAGGACTTGCAATTGTTAAAAACTTTGTGGAACTTCATGATGGTGAAATAGTTTTAGTAAGTAAAACACATAAAAAAATGAAGACCGAGTTTTTAATGAAATTTAAAATTTAATAAGTAATTTGTTGCTAAAATAAACAAGTATATACATGTATATACTTGTTTTTATATTGTAATAAATATATTTTATAAAGTGGCTTAAATTTCTTGCTTTTAAAACGTATTTGTAATATAATTAATTTATGGAATATCTAGTTTGATTGGGTGCTGCCTCTTTTAATGGTTTTGAACCGAAAGAGAGGTGATGCTAATGAATTTGAAAGATATAGTTATTATTGCTCAGTTCATCATTATAATTTGTTTGTTAGTATTATCTTTCATATTAGCAATATAAGAAAAGCATCTAAATCAACGGGGTTGGTTTAGATGTTTGCCAATTAATATGGTAGCATCCAATCTCGACAAAAACTGGATGTTCCTTTTATTATATGCAAATTTTCTTTGCTAAATACATAATAACATAAATGTGGCTAAAAGTCAAATTCAATTTCTTAATAAAAATTAAGATTTGGTTAAGAAATAATTTATTATATTAATGTATAATTATTTTGAGGTAAAAATGTATGAAAAACGTATTAGAATATTTAGAAAATATTAGTAATGATAATAAAGTAATTGATAAAAATGGAAGTATTACTTATAAAGACTTGCAAGTAATTAGTAAAAAAATAGGTAGTGGACTTGCTAAGTATGTTAAAAATAATGACCCCGTTCCAGTTTATATGGAAAAAGGAATTTCATGTCTTGAAGTTTTTATGGGAAGTTTGTATGCTGGTGGCTTTTATAGTTTACTTAATGCTGGACTTCCAAAAATGAGGCTTGAACAAATAATTAATGTTTTAGATGTAGATTATGTAGTAACTGATAAAGAACATTTGGAAAATGCTAAAGAATTTTTTCATGATAAGGAGTTAATACTTTATGAAGACTTGGTTGATAGTGAAATAGATGATGAATTGCTTGCTGGTATTAGGGCTAAAAAACTAGATGTTGATCCAGTTTATGCAAATTTTACAAGTGGTTCAACAGGTGTACCTAAGGGTGTTGTAGTTGGAAATCGTTCAATTATCGATTTTATAGATAATTTTACAAGTACCTTTGGAATTAATGAAACAGATATTATTGCTAATCAAGCGCCATTTGATTTTGATGTTTCTGTTAAAGATATTTATCCAGCACTAAAAACAGGGGCAACACTTGTTATTGTTCCTAAAGAATTATTTTCAAGACCAGCGGAACTTATAGATTTTTTGGTAGAACATAAGGTTACTACGATGACTTGGGCAGTATCTGCACTTTGTTTAATTTCAACATTTCATGGTTTAGATTATAAAGTGCCTGAAACTGTTAAAAAAATTATGTTTAGTGGTGAAGTTATGCCAATGAAACATTTGAAAGAATGGATGAAACATTTGCCAAATGCAACATTTGTTAATTTGTATGGACCAACAGAAATTACATGTAATTGTACATATCACATTATTGATAGAAACCGTGAATATGAAAAAATACCTGTTGGTATACCATTTAATAATGAAGATGTTTTCTTATTAGATGAAAATAATAAATTAGTTGAAAGTAACGGAATAAAAGGGGAAATATGTGTTAGGGGTAGTGCACTTGCACTTGGTTACTATAAAAATAAAGAACAAACTGATAGAGCATTTGTTAGAAATCCATTAAATGATAAGTATATAGAATATATTTATAGAACTGGAGATCTAGGTTATTATGAAAATAATGACTTGTATTTTGGGGGAAGAAAAGACTTTCAAATAAAATATATGGGACATAGAATTGAACTTGAAGAAATAGATAAAGCTATTGGGGGTTTTGATGGTGTAGAAAGGGTTTGTTCTATATTTAAAGAAGAAAAAAGTAAACTTTATGCCTTTTATATTGGTGACATTGAAGTAAAAGAATTACATGAAAAGTTATCTAAAGAGTTACCAGTATTTATGATACCTAGTAAATTTGTTAAATTAGAACAAATGCCTTTAACTAAGAATGGTAAGATTGATAGAAAGAAATTGGAGGAATTAATATGATAGATAGTAAAACTATTGAAAGTATTGGAACACCATTTTATGTATTTGATATTGATGTTTTAAAAAATAGAATAAATTATCTTAAAAGTATGATGCCAGAAAATGTTCATTTATGTTTTGCAATGAAAGCTAATCCATTTGTGGTTAAAGAAATAGAGGACACTATAGAAAAGTATGAAATATGTTCTTATGGTGAATGGAATATTGCAAATGTGCTTGATGTAGCACATGAGAAAATGGTTATTTCAGGTGTTTATAAAGATGAAGACAGTATGATAGACATAATTAATCATTATAAACACGGTGAAGTTATTACAATTGAGTCATTAAATCAAATAAAATTAGTTGATAAAATAACTAAAGATAAAAATATTGTCGTGGATGTAATTTTAAGACTTACAAGTGGTAATCAATTCGGTATGAGTGAAGAAGAAATAATATCTATTTTGGAAAATAGATCAAAATATAATTTTTTAAATATAATGGGTATTCAATATTTTTCGGGAACTCAAAAAAAATTATCAAGAAGAATTATAAAAGAACTTGAATATGTTGATGACTTTGTTCAAAAATTAAAAAATGAATTAGGTTTTGTAACTGAAGAGTTAGAATTTGGACCTGGTTTTCCAGTTATGTATTTTGAAGCAGAAACAGATTTTGATGAAAATACATATTTAATGGAAATTGCTGATAAGATAAAAAATTTGAAATATCAAGGTCATATTACAATGGAACTTGGAAGAAGTATTGCGGCATCATGTGGAAGTTATTATACTAAAGTGGTTGACAAAAAAACAAATAAAGAAGGAAATTTTGCTATTTTAGATGGTGGTATGCATCATATTGTGTATTATGGTCAAATGATGGCAATGAAAAAGCCAATGTTGGATATAATTCCTAGAAGAAGTGGAAATGAAGAAAATTGGAACTTAGTTGGAGCATTATGTACAATTAATGATTTAATTGTTAAAGGATTACCTGTTAATGGTTTAGAGCTTGGCGATGTATTTGTGTTTAAGAATACTGGGGCTTATGCTATGACTGAAGGAATTAGTTTATTCTTAAGTCGTGATTTACCTAAAGTTTTATTTGTTAAAGATGGTAAAATAGAAGTGGTTAGAAGTAATATTCAAACTTATAAATTAAATATGCCATTTAAAGGAGGTGAAAATTAATGGAAAAATTAATAGAAATATTAGAAGATTTAAATCCAGAAGTTGATTATAATACATGTACTAATTTAATAGATGGACATTATTTAGATTCACTTGCAATTTTATCACTAGTTGCTGAAATTGAAGAAGAATTTGATGTTGTAATTCCAACAGTTGAAATAATTCCTAGTAATTTTAACTCTGCTCAAAGTTTATGGACTTTAATTGAAAAATTAAAGGAAGAAGATTAGTATGCAATATTGTAGTTTAGTTTATTTGGCTGCTTTTTTGCCAATTACACTATTAATATATGCTTTAACTAATAAGAAGAAAAGATGGCTTGTTTTACTTATAGCAAGCTATATTTTCTTTTTATCTTTAAGTGGTAAGTTAATTGTGTATTTACTATTTTCTACACTTTCAATTCATCATTTTGGATTATGGCTTGATAGATTAAATAAAGATAGAGATAAAGAAGTAGAGTTAAATAAGGAAAATAAAAAAGAAATAAAAGAATTATATAAGAAAAAAATGGGGAGAGTAGTGTTTCTTGCAGTACTTATTCATATTGGTTTGTTAGTATGTTTAAAATATACAGGCTTTTTTGGTGAAAATATTAATAATTTATTAGAAATTTTAAATTTTGATTTTAGATTTAAGATACCTAAAATATTAATACCTATTGGTATATCTTTTTATACTTTACAAGGACTTTCTTATATATTTGATGTTTACAAAGGAAAAATTGATGCTGATTTTAATTTAGGTAGACTTGCTTTATTTATGTCATTTTTTCCATGTATTATGGAAGGGCCAATTTGTAGATATAGCGATACTGCAACTAAACTTTATGAAGGTGAAGATTTAACTTACAAAAATTTGGCTTTTGGTGCTCAAAGAATACTATGGGGATTATTTAAGAAAATGATTATTGCTGATAGGCTTAACCCTTTTATAGAAAAAATATTTTGTGAATATAATTCCTTGGATGGTGGAGTAATACTATTGGGAGCAATATTTTATACAATTCAACTTTATGCTGATTTTTCTGGTACAATTGATGTTGTAATAGGTTCTAGTGAACTGTTTGGAATATCTTTGCCTGAAAATTTTAGACAACCATTCTTTAGTAAGAATATATCTGATTTTTGGACAAGATGGCATATTACTTTGGGAACTTGGTTTAGAGATTATATCTTTTATCCAGTTTCGCTTTCTAAACCTATGAAGAAAATGACCCTTAATTTAAGAAAAATTTTAGGTAATCATTTTGGACCTTTAGTAGCTGGAAGTGTAGCACTTTTATGTGTTTGGCTTTCAAATGGATTATGGCATGGAGCAGCATGGACTTTTGTTTTCTTCGGTATATATCATTTTGTACTTATTGTTTTGGGTAATATTTTTACACCACTTATTATTAATATTTGTAAAAGATGGCATATTACTAGAACTAGTAAGCCATATGTGTTTATGCAAATAATTAAAACCAGTATTTTAGTTGTATTTGGAGAGCTTTTCTTTAGAGCAACTACTTTATCAAGTGGTTTTGCAATGTTCAAAAAGATATTTACTGATTTTAGTTTTGATTCGTTAAAAATGGGAACTATTTTTAAACTTGGATGTGATAGAGCTGATTTTACAATTATTTTACTTGCTTTAGTTATTATATTTATGGTTGGATTACTTAAAGAAAAAGGCTTTAATGTAAGGGAATTGGTTACAAAGCAAAATATATTTGTTAGATGGACTTTGTATTATTTGCTAATTATTGCTATTGTAATTTTTGGAGCTTATGGGTTTGGTTATGCACCAGTTGACCCAATATATGCTAATTTTTAGGGAGGTATTATGAAAGAATGTTATAAACCAATAGTTTTTGTTATTATTCTATTTTTTATACTGCTTGGAATTTCACATTTTTTTGTTCCTAAAAGTAATGCTAAAGGTAATGGTATTCATGAAGCTCGTGCAAATGGTGTTTTTGGTGAAGCAAAAGATACTATTGATGTTTTAGTAATTGGAGATAGTGAGTCTTTTACGAGTATTTCTCCATTACCTATTTGGAATAAATATGGTTTTACTATGTATAATGGTGGTGTTTCAAGACAATATTTGGTTGATACATATGATTATTTAAATAAAGTTTTAAAAAATCAAAGTCCAAAGGTTGTACTTCTTGAAGCGAATGCTATTTATAGAAAAATGAATGTTAATAACGTGTTATCAACAAAAAGTCAAAGCATTTTACCAATTTTTCAATATCATGATAGATGGAAGAGTATGACAAGTAATGATTTTACTAAAAAAATAAAATATACATGGACTGATGAATTAAAAGGTTTTTATTATAATATAAGTGTTGTTCCACCAAAAAGTGTAGGAGATTATATGAAAAATAATAAAAAAAGAACTGGTATAAGTTCTATTAATAAATACTATTTAGATAAAATAATTGATAAATGTCATCAAAATGATATAAAAATAATTTTATACACTGTTCCTAGTACCCTTAATTGGAATGAAAAAAGAGATGAAGAAGTTACAAAATATGCCAAAAGTAAAAATATTGAGTATTTAGATTTAAATTTATTGGTTAATGAACTGGGGATAGATTGGAATCAGGATTCTCGTGATGGTGGAGACCATTTAAATTATTATGGTGCTGTTAAAATTACGGAATTTATGGGTAAATATTTATATGATTTAAATATACTTCCAAATCATAAAGGTGATGCTAAATATGATGGTTGGAATAAAGCCTATGAAAAATATGAAAATAAGATACTTAGTAAAAGTATAAGTGTAACTAATATTTAATAAGGAAATTTGTTGTATAATTATTTTGGTATATGAAAAGAGATGTTTTGTTCTCACATGTTTCTCACAAATTTCTTGTCAATAATTGATAAGAAATTTTTTATATATAATAAGAAAGTCATCTAAATTTTATGAAAATAAATCTTGATGTGTGGCCGAACATATGGTATAATTATATTATCTAAGGGGGCCAAGTTTTATGAATACTTATAAAGCATATAAATT
>CADBRL010000015.1 GCA_902797105.1 uncultured Erysipelotrichaceae bacterium | reverse complement strand
GTTGCAAGTGTTTTAGCATCTGCCATAAGTGATGCAAGTGCTCTAGTATATATAAGTTTATAAAGCTTATATTCATCATTTGTTAAATATGCTTTAACTTCTTCTGGTGTTCTATTAATACTTGTTGGTCTAATACCTTCATGTGCATCTTGCATATTTTCATTCTTTTTACCCTTTTTAACATATCCAATATAATTTTCCCCAAATTTACCTTTAATAAAACCAAAAGTTTCTTTAACAAATGTATCACTTACTCTAACACTATCAGTTCTCATGTAAGTAATTAAACCTACTGTTTCACTTTTTAAAGTTTTACCTTCATATAAATCTTGAGCAATTTTCATTGTTTTACTTGGTGCAAATCCTAATTTATTAGATGCTGCTTGCTGAAGTGTACTAGTTTTAAACACTTCACGTGCTACTTTATTCTTTTCTTTTTCTTCTACACTTTCTATTTTAAATGATTTAGAAAGATTACTTAATATTTCATCAGCTTGTGCTTCATTTGCAACTTCAATATCTTTACCATGATATTTATCAAGCATTGCTTTAAAATCTTTAAAATCAGCTTCAATTGTCCAATATTCTCTAGGTACAAAGCTTTGTATTTCTCTTTCTCTATCCACAATTAACTTTAGAGCTACACTTTGTACTCTACCAGCTGACTTTCCCCCAGTTTTTCTTTGCATTAACTTACTTAATCTAAAACCTATTATTCTATCTAAGAATCTTCTAGTTTCACCAGACTTAACTAAGTTCATATCTATTTTACCAGGATTATTTATAGCATTTATAACTACATCTTTAGTTATTTCATTAAATACTACTCTTTTATATTTTTCCTCCGGAACTTTTACTTCATCATAAATATGCCAAGAAATTGTTTCTCCTTCACGGTCTGGGTCAGTTGCAAGATATACCATATCTGCATCTTTAACATCTTTTTTTAATTCTGTTACTTCTTTTTTCTTTCCTTTAATTATTTCATAATTTGGTTTAAAATCATTTTCAATATCAAGTCCTAAACCAAACTTACCAGTTGTAGCTAAATCTCTAATATGTCCTTTACTAGAAACAACTTTATAGTCACTTCCCAAATATTTTTCAATAGTTTTACATTTAGCTGGAGATTCCACTATTACTAAATTTTTCATTTAATTTCCCTCACTTTCTGTTTCATTTGCATTTTTATAGGAATTTATTTTATTTTCTAAATAATTAAAATAATTATTACGGATTATTGACTCACTAATTTGCATTCTATTAGTTACAATATTATTTATTCTAATTAATTCATCTGTTGTATATTCATTACTACTATAGTATTTAACACTGCCACTACTAGCATTATAATATACATCACTATTTTTCCAAGATCCATCTGCAAAAGCCACAATATTTAAATAATCATCACTAAAGACATCAGTTCCCATATAATATCTAGGATCATAATCTAAATTAAATAAATTAGCTAGAGTTGGTGTTAAATTAATATAGGAACTGTACTTTTCTACAATTTCACTTTTAATCGTAGAATTATAGATAACCATAGGTACTCTTTCTACTTCATAATCATCTAAATCATAAGTAAGAACACTAGAAATATCTTTATTTTTTAGTCCATATGGATAGTGGTCTCCATACATAACTATAACTGTATCATCTAACTTACCAGCTTCTTCTAATCTATCAAGAAGTATTCCTAAACTATTATCAAATGTTTTTAACTTAGACATATATCTTCTTACTTCCATTGAATAATTAGTACCCTCAGTAATACTTAAGTATTTATCTCCTTCAACACTTGAAACTTTATAAGGTTGATGTGCTGAAACTGTTGTAAGCCATAACATAAATGGTTTATCACTTGAAGTATCATTTAAAGTTATATTCATGGCAGCATTCATGAAATCTTCATCACTTGCCCATTCTTTATATTCGTTATAATATGTTATATTCAAGTCATTAGCATTATAATATGCTTCACTACCTAAATTCTTATGTATTATATTTCTTACATAATATTGTTCAGTATAATCATGCATACTAGTTGCTCTATAACCTGCATTTTTAAATATATTAAATATTGATGTAAAATATGTATTATTACTATACATATTCGCCGTACAATTATTTTGAATTGTATAAAGTCCTGTCATACCACTAAACTCATTATTTCCAGTAGCGCAACTATTCCTTGGACTATAATTATTTCTAAAACTTATACCTTCACTATATAATTTATAAAAGTTTGGATATAAATCTTTATTTATAATCATATCATTAGTACTTTCCATCATTATAACAATAACATTTTTACCTTCAAACATACCAGTATGATCATTATAATCAGTAATATCCTTATTTTTAATATAATTACTAATATTATTTAAAGTAGTATTTGTTTCATTTTTAATTATTTCATCTAAAATAGTATCATCAATTTCTCTTTTTAAATCAGATTTACTATTATCTTTTTCATCGTTTTCATAAGCAGTATAAGTTGTTTTACTCGGAGCTTCAACCATCGTAGATTTAATATCTAAAAAGCCAAAACCTAAAACACCGAACTGATTTATAGTTGTACTTGGTATACTTGGATATGTAAATAACTCTTTATTAGTAATAGTTTGTAATTTATTTTGCATAAATGTTGCATCTAAAGACTCATAATATAAAAATCCCGTAAATGCTAAAGCTAAAATACTTGTAATTGTTCTTATACCAGGTTCAAACACAATATTTGTTTTTAAAGGAAATCTTTTATCAATTTTCTTTTCTGTTAACTTATCTAAAAATATATAATAAAGAACAAGTATTATAAATGGAATAAAGGCTAAATAATAGATTTCTTTAAATGATGAAAAGAAATCTATTATATAATCTTTAACTGCCCCAAGTTGACTTTTAGTATTAAGTGATGCATATACTCCGATAAAGTTATTAAAACCAATTTGAAAAAATGTATATGCGCTTATGGCAAATGATATTACAAGTATTAATATTTTACTAATTAGCTTATTAAACCAAGATAATATAAAACTAAGTAAAATACTTACAAAATTAACCCCAATAAATATTCTTAAAAGTGCTATATTATTTAAAGATATTCCACTTATTAATCTAAATGATATTTCTAGAAGTGAAAAGAATACTAGTAATATCATATAATTTTTTATTAAATTATTCTTTAACAAATTCTTCATTTTCTTCCTCCATTAATGCCTTTACTGGCTTATATGTAAGTCTATAATTATCTAGTATACCATATTTTTTAATTGCTTCAAGATGTTTTTTAGTTGGATATCCTTTATGATCTTTGAAACCATACATAGGATATTTTTCATCTAATTCATACATCATTTTATCACGTGTTACTTTAGCAATTACACTAGCTGCAGCAATATTTAATGATAATGCATCACCATGAATTATAGCTTTTGAATTTTCCATTGAAAGTGGCATAGCATCTGTTAAAACATATTCTGGCTTAACACTTAGACCTTCAATTGCTTCTAACATAGCCTTTCTACTTGCTTCATAAATATTTATTTCATCTATAGTTTTGGCATCAACAACACCAACTGCATAACTTATGGCATCTTTTTTTATTATTTCATAAAATTTATCTCTCTTTTTTTCACTTAATTGTTTAGAGTCTATTAAACCTTCCAAAGTATAATTTTTAGGAAGAATAACTGCAGCTGCTACCACTGGACCACACAAAGGACCTCTTCCAGCTTCATCAGTACCAGCTATTAATGTTATACCTTCTTTATATAATTCTTTTTCATATTTTAATAAATCTAGTTCTTCCATCTATCGAATGTTACTCCTTTAAGTGAACCACTCACTAAATCATTATACACCTTAGTTGATACTTTTTCATAGTCAATTTCCCCATCTTTTTCAAAAAAGTTAAATTTTTCAGCTAATAATGCAAAAATATCATTAGGGTCATCGCTAATTTCAATCTTATATTTATTTTCTAATATATCTTTATAATAGTTTTTAAAAAATGTTATAAGATAACCACCAATATCTGTCATATTTAAAATTTCCATTTTGATAGTTGCAGTTGATGCTAAACTTAATGCTTCTTCATTATCTTCAATTTTAGGCCATAAAATCCCTGGGGTATCAAGAAGTAAAAATCCATTGCTAGTCTTTAACCAATTAACTTGTTTAGTTACTCCAGGCTTATTACCAGTATTACTTACCTTTTTACCCGCAAGTTTATTTATAAGGGTACTTTTTCCCACATTAGGTATACCCACTACCCCAATTTTAATTTCTTTACTTTTAAGACCTTTTTCTACTCTTTTTTCTTGAATAGGTTTAGCTACTTCTAAGGTAAGTTTAATTAGCTTTTTATAATCTTCATTATTTGTTAAATCAACAAGAATTACTTTATATCCCTTTTCTTCATAGAACTTTACCCATTTACTTGTTTCATCTAAATCACATAAATCTTTTTTAGTCATAACTAAAATACGAGGTTTAGCCTCAAGTATATCATCCATTCCTTTTAATTTTGAAGATAATGGCATTCTTGCATCTATACATTCATAAATTATATCTATTAATTTAATTCTTTCTTTAATTTCTCTTTTGGCTTTTGCCATATGACCTGGATACCAGTTGATACCCGTTGATGGTAAACATTTTGCATATTCGTTCATTTTTTTATTTTTTCTCATTTCTCTTTTTTGATACATATCCATTATTTTTCACTTCCATTTTCTATCATTCTTGCTTCATTTAAAAAATTATCAAAGTCTGATTTATATAATTTATCTTGTTTAACTTTAAATTTATCATACTCTTTATAAG
>CADBRL010000014.1 GCA_902797105.1 uncultured Erysipelotrichaceae bacterium | reverse complement strand
TTATTAATTAAAAAGTCAAGTGCAACTTTTTATGAATAAAACTATATATGTTTATATGATGTTTTATGCCGAGAAAACTTTTGATAAGTAAAGATATATTTTTTACCTTAATGGAGTTTAATTATTGTTATTTTCATTTTTTGAAAATAGCAATAACTTAAACGACTATAAATTAATAAAAATATATCTGCTTGTCAAAAGGAAATTGGAATAAATATCTATAAACAATTTATCTTTTCTTGTAATTTATAAATTTTATTTAAAATTGAATTATCGTTAAACTCTTCTTGTAGTGCTTCAATAGGTGTTTTATAATTTAGTATTTTTCTTGGATAATTATTCATCCACTCAGCTATTTTATTTATATCTTTATATGAATAATTTTCTATTAGAGTACCTTTAGGGATAAAATATCTTATTATTCCATTGTGCCTTTCATTAGTACCTTTTTCACCAGAACAATAAGGATGGCAAAAATATATTTTTGTTTTTGTATCTTTAATAATATTTAAAAAATCAGAAAACTCAGTACCATTATCCGTAGTAATTGATTTAAATATTTTATCATAATTTTTTTTCATGAATTCTTTCATTTTATTAAATTTATTAACAACTTCTTCAGAAGTTTTGCCTTTAAGTTTAAATATTATTTCAAATCTTGTTTTTCGCTCAGTTAAAGTCATTAAACATTCGTGTTTTCCTTTTTTAGTACCAATTACTGTATCTAACTCAAAATGTCCAAAATAAAGGCGTTTATCTATTTCTTCAGGTCTATTATTAATACTATATTCGGCTTTAGATTCTGGAAGATCACCTTTATGATATTCGTATTCCTGTTTATATTTCATTCTTCTAGTATCTTCTAGTTTAACATCGATAATATGATATCTTATCGCATTATAAATTGTTGGAGTAGTAATAGATTCAAATCCATCGCGTTCAAAATAATTGTGAGCTTTCATATAACCTACAATTACATCAGGAGCCCATTTATCTATTTTAATTTTATCTTCAATGAATTTAGCAAGTTTTTTATTTTTTCTTAGTTTGTATTCGCCTTTAGATAAACCACGGTTGAAATTCGCATTTTCTTGAGCATATTCAGCAGTATATGGCATTGTTCTAGTTTTGCCAGTTCTAATATACATCTTTTCTTTTCTACGTTTTTTAAGTTCTCTTGAAATAGTAGATTTATGAACACCTAAATAATTGGCAATATAAGTATTATTAAATAACCTTTTACCATTTTCATCCTTTTGATTAATTAATGATTCAATTTTAATTCTGTCATCTTTTATTAGGTGACGGTATTGTTTTTCTTTTATATTTGTAGTATTATTATTTTCAGACATATGAATTTTCCTTTCTGTTTATTGCGAATAGATATTATAGGTTATTCATATGTCTTTTTCAATACTGAAGTGTTGCACTTCACATTTAAATTAACATATAGTTATTATATTGACTAAGCATCTTATAAATGATATTATTTTATTAGGTAAGTGGGAATTAATATGGATATAGTTAATAGTATTAATTTTATGTTTATTTTTTGACCGAAAAACATTCTATATAAGTAGTTTTATGTTTTTTCTTACCATAAAAGGAGATGATTTTTGAAAGTAAATCATTATTAAGTAATATATTTTAATTAGAAAGGAAGAGATTATGAAAAAAATATTACTAATTATAGTACCAATTATAGTTGTTGGAGTAGTTGGTGCAGTACTTTTACTCAATGGTACAAAAAAAGTAGAAGTTACATTTGATAGTAATGGTGGTTCAATCGTAGAGTCTATTAAAATTAAAAAGGGTAGTGTAGTAACTAAACCAAGTGATCCAACTAAAGATGGATATACATTTGACAAATGGACTTTAGATGGAAAAGCATATGATTTTAACACAAAGGTAAATAAAAAAATTATTTTGAAGGCTAGTTGGATAGCTAAAGAAAATACTTATACTATTACTTTTGATTCAAATGGAGGTAAAACGGTTGATAAAGTTACAATTAAAGATAATAAAATAACTAAATTACCCGTTCCAATAAGAGATGATTATAAGTTTATTGGGTGGTATAATGGCAAAAATGAAGTTAAAATAGGAGATGCTGTTAATAGTAATTTAACTTTAGTAGCTAAATGGGAAAAAGTAAAGAAAAATTATCAAGTAACTTTTGGTACTAATGGTGGTTCAAATGTAGCTAAACAAATAGTTGCTGAAAATGGAAAAGTTACTAGACCAACAAATCCAACAAAAGACGGTTATGTATTTGCAGGCTGGACTTTAGATGGAAAAGTATATAACTTTAATAGTAAAGTAACAAAGGACATTACTTTAATAGCTAAATGGACTAAAGAAGAAGTTAAAGTTAAAGAGTATACAGTTATATTTAATACAGATGGAGGATCTAGTATAGCAAAACAAGTTGTTAAAGAAAACAAGTTAGTAACTAAACCAAGTGATCCTACAAAGAATAAATATAAATTTGTAGGTTGGTATTTAAATGATGCGGCATATGACTTTAGTAGTAAAGTAACAAAAGATATTACTTTAAAAGCTAAATGGGAATATGTACCTGTTATTAGTTATAAAATGGAAGACTTAGAAGGATCTATTGTTGGCCAAGCAAAAGTATTTGTATTAAAAGATGGAGTTAAAGTACTAGGTTATGTGGATATTACAACATCTAAGGGTACTTTTGCTACATTAATTCCTGAAACAGGGTTAGACATTAATAAAAATAAAATAGTAAAAATAGAAAATCCAAGATTAAATAATTAGAAAGGAAATAGAAAATGAAGAATATTTATAAAATATGTATAGCGTTATTAGCAATATTTATTTTCAATTTAACAGTAAGTGCTACTATAAAAGAAAATACTGATACATATGCAAATGACGTATATGTTATTGGTTCATCTAAATTTGAAGGTAATTTTACAATAACTGCATCACGTGCAGCTACGGCAGGTGCTAATGAAGCTTATTTACAATATATGATATTTGGTAATACTAATTTTAATAGTAATGATATTAAAACTTATTACTATTGTGCATTAGATGAAACTTGGTCTATGGTAGCATCAGATGGAACAGAATTAGTAGAATTAAATAAAGAAGAAAAACAAATTTTAGAAAACAATTTAGATTTATATTATGTAAATAATAAAGAAAAAACAATTGAGGTTTCATTTGATGGAGTAGTTGATGATGGAAGTATTACACCTAATGCTCCAGGTGCTAGAATGAATTTCAAAGTTGAAGATGGAAAAATAATTGTTCCAGCTTCATGGATAGGAGGCTTTACATTTTCAACAAATAATGTAATAGCATCTGTAGATTTATCTAAAGCTGATACAGAAAAAACTGAAGAATTGGATAATCCAATTATTAAGATAAGCCCAGAAGTTAGTGTTTTATCAGATGATGAAGTTTATGTAAATGAAGAACTTGAAATATTATTTGGTATTACTTCAAATGATTATAATGGTGTTAAAGCTACAGTAAATCTTATTGCAATTAATGGTGGTAATTCCCTAACAGCAAATTATGATAAAGAAATAGTTATTGAAAATATTAGTAAAAAAGCTACATTAAAATTTAGTGAGGTTGGAACTTATACTATAAAATATTCAATATCTTATGATAATGGTAGTGTAACTGAAGTTACTAAAATAATCAATGTTTTAGCTAGTGATACAGTATTAAAAACAGAAAGAGGTTATTTTAGTTCAATTCAAAGTGCTATTGAAGCAGGATCAAGAGAAATAACTGTGTTAAAAGATTTTAATATTGCTACTCAAAATAAAATTGATATAAATAATGATATAATTATTAACTTTAATGGTAAAACTGTTACCGCTAATGCAAATACTGGTAAATATGCAGAACCCGCTATACTTATTGCAAGTGGTAACGGAGGTAAAATTATATTTAAAAATGGATCTTTGGTTAGAACTGAAGACTCACCGTATGGTGTAATTCAAATAGGCCAACTAGCAGGTAAAGGAAAAGAAAATACTGTATTTGATTTAAAAGGAACTAATATTATATTAGAAAAAGACTTTACTTTAAAAGTTAATTGGTATGGCATTACAGTTTTAGGTAGCAATTCTACATTAGATGTGTATGGAACTATTCTAACAGATGGTGCATATACAATAAGTGGAAACTATAGCGGACAATATCTTCAAAATATTACAGTTAATATTTATGATGGTGCTAAATTGGAAAGTACTAGTGACTCAGCTATTTACATGCCAAGTTATATGAATGTTAATATTTTTGGTGGAGAAATTATTGGTAAAACTGGTATTGGAATTAAACTTGGAAATTTAAATATTACAGGTGGAAAAATTACTGCAACTGGTGATAAAACTCCTGATAAAAACTTGAAACCTACTGGTAATGGATTTAATCCAACTGGTGATGCAATTTTTGTTGAAGTTAATGATACATATTATAAACATTATCAAACAAATAATCAAATAGATACTCAATCATTAAATATAAATATTACAGGTGGAACGATAACAAGTGAAAAAGCCAATGTTATTAGAGTATATAATCCAACAAAGAGTACTCCAGAATTTAATTTTGATTTAACTAAATCTTTTGGTGAAAATAATACAATTCTATATAATAATACAAAAGCTACACTTATCGCTGATGGTGTTAAGTATGCAAATATTGGTAATGACTATAATACAGTAGTAGAACACTTTCTGCTAAAGAAGTAAAACTACTTGATAACATCACTTTACCATTCCATGCAGTATTTACTGAAAATACAATTTTAGATTTAAATGGTAAAACAATTACCAATGGAGACTATTTAGTTGCTACTGTTGGTAATGCAAGACTTACTATTAAAAATGGTAATATTGAAGGAACAACTGCAATTCAAATCGATGAAACGTCTACATTAAACATTGAAGAAGATGTAAATATTACTGCTTCAGATTTTGGTATAACAATTTATGGAAAAGCGACATTAAATTTTGCAGGTAATATAAATGTTACAGACAATGGCTATGGTATAAGCGGTAATGGTACAGAAAAAGACAATTCAACAATTAATATTTCTGGTGGTAAAATTAATGTTCCAACTGGATATGCTATATATCAACCACAAGGAGCTACTACTACAATAAGTGGTGGTGAACTTACAGGTAATGGAGTAATAGGTATTAAATCTGGTACTTTAAATATTATTGGAGGAGTGCTTACTGCTACAGGTGAAAAAGTAGAACCACAATCATGTAGTAATGGTATTGAAGCAACTGGTAGTGTAATTTTTATTGAAGAAAATGTTGCTTATAAAGATAATATTAAAATAAACATTACAGGTGGAACGCTAACATCTACTAAAAATAATCCAATTATAGTAGAACTTAATCCAACTATTGGAACAGAAAAAGAACTATCTAGTGAAGTAACTGGTATGTATAGCGTTAAAAATACAACAGAAAATAGTGCAGTATTCTATTATACAGCTAAATAATTAAATACAAAAATAAGATATCACATAATGTGGTATCTTATTTTTATAATGTTTCAATTTCAGCTTGATTGCTTACTTTACCAATAAAAGCATCTTTAATATCTGTATCATCTTCACCAATGTCATCATCAACATCAATTACTCTAAGTATTTCATCAACACTTGTAAGACCTGATACAACTTTTTCAAGTCCATCTTCTAAAAGAGATGTTACATCAGATTTTTTATAAACTAAATTTCTTAATTCATTTTTACGGATATTATTAGTTATTGCATCACGTATATCTTGAGTTATTTCTAATACTTCATGAATGGCAATACGACCTGTATAACCATTGATACATTCGCTACATCCACGTGGTATATAAACTTCGTTAACTTCTTTTCCTAAAACTTTTTCAAATAAAACTTTTTCATAATTTGTGGTAGGTCTACTTGTTCGACATTTTGGACATAATCTTTTAACAAGTCTTTGCGAAATAATACCAGTTAAAGCACTACCTAATAAGTATCTTTCAACTTCCATATCTAGTAATCTTTCAATTGTATTAAGGGAATTGTTGGTGTGAATTGTGGATAAAACTAAGTGTCCAGTAATAGATGCACGAACAGCTATACGAGCAGTTTCATCATCACGAATTTCTCCGATCATTATAACATCTGGGTCTTGACGAAGAATACTTCTTAAAGTATTACCAAATGTAAGGCCAATATCACTCATAACTTGAACTTGATTAATACCTGCAATTTTCATTTCGACGGGGTCTTCAACCGTAATTATGTTTCTTGAAACAGTATTTAAAATTTGTAGCATACTATAAACAGTAGTTGATTTTCCTGAACCAGTAGCCCCAGCAACCATAATGATACCGTTTGGCATCTTTATTAATTTATTTATTTTATCTAAGTTCTTTGGTGAAAGTCCTAAATTTTCAAGCCCACCAGATGACATTGTATAATTTAGAATACGGATAACTATTTTTTCACCATCAACTATGGGTAGAGAAGAAACACGGAGATCCAGACCATCAATATCACCAATATTTTTAATTGCACCATCTTGAGGAAGACGTGATTCAGTAATGTTCATACCACTTATAATTTTAATTCTGGTTAAAAGATTTTTCTTAACAAAAGCAGGAACTTTGGCATACTCTAAAAGTTCCCCATCTATTCTAATGCGGACATTAAGATACTCTTCAGTTGGGTCAAAATGAATATCAGATGCTTTTTTCTTTATGGCATCAATGATCATTTCATTTACGATATCAACAACAGGTTTATTTTCGTAGTCAAAATCTCTAAACATCTGTATCACACAATTCCTTTATTCTTTAATTATTATACACTATAATTTAATTTTCTACAATAATTTTTAATAAAAAAATTTATATTTTTTTATTTGACAATCAAATATTTGTTTGGTATAATTAATTTGTAATAAAAATTTGAAAATGTTATTGGCTAATTTAAAAATATGTTATATAATAACTTTAGTGTGTTAAGGTGGTGGTTATAAAATGAATATTGGTATTGATATAGATAATACGATAACAGAAACATCACTTTTAGCTAATTATCTTGTCAAAAATGATAATAGGTACGATGAAAATCAAGATTATCATAATCTTAGTAAAGCTGACCTTGTGGATTTTTTAACTAGATATTTAGAAGAAATAGTATATAATGTAAAATTGAAACCACATGTTACAACTGTATTAAATAAGTGGCATAAGCTAGGTTATAAAATAATATTCATAACAGCACGAGGTGCTGAAAAAACAGATGGGTTAGTTAATTTAAAAACATTATGCTTAACTAGTATGTATTTTGAAAAGATGAATATACCTTTTGATGAAATTGTATTTTTTAAAGATAGTAAAGAGGGTGCGGCATTAGATTATAAACTTGATATTTTTATTGATGATAAAGAACAAGTTTTAAATGAAATGAAAAAAGCTAATATTAAAACATTAAGAATGGTAGAAAATGATAAAAGTAACCACATAGTGGTTAAAAATTGGCTTGAAATAGAAAAAATAATTGCTGAAATGGGGGATAAATAATGGATGATAGAATAATAGATAGCAATTTAAGAGTTGAAGATGTTTTTGATAAAAATATAAGACCTGAAAGTTTAGATGAATATGTTGGCCAAAAGAAAATAAAAGAAAATCTTCATATTTTCATTGAAGCAGCTAAAATGCGTAATGAACCTTTAGATCATGTGCTTTTGTATGGCCCTCCAGGCCTTGGTAAAACTACACTTGCTCATATTATAGCTAATGAACTTGGTAGTAATATTAAAACAGCAACAGGACCCTCTATTGAAAAAAGTGGTGATTTAGCAGCAATTCTTTCAACACTTGAACCGGGAGATGTTTTATTTATTGATGAAATTCATAGAATTCCAGCAGTAGTCGAAGAAATACTTTATTCTGCAATGGAAGATTTTACAATAAATGTTGTGATTGGTCAAGAAGGAAAAAGTAGATCTATAAAAATTGATTTGCCACCATTTACTTTAGTTGGAGCTACAACTAGAGCTGGAGATTTATCTAATCCTCTTCGCGATCGTTTTGGAATAGTCAATAAACTTGAATTTTATAGTGATGAAGAGCTATCACAAATTGTCAAAAGAACAAGCAGAGTTTTAAGTATGAATATAAATGATGATGCCGCTATGGAACTAGCTAGAAGAAGTAGAAAAACTCCAAGACTTGCTAATAGATTATTCAAAAGAGTAAGAGATTTTGCTTTAGTTGAAGGTACGGGTTTAATAGATTTAGATATTACTTTAAAAGCTTTGGAAAGATTAAATGTTGATACTTACGGACTTGATAATGTAGATATAGAGTATTTAGAGGCTTTAATCACTAAATTTAATGGTGGACCTGTTGGAGTTGAAACAATATCAACAGCAATTGGTGAAGAAATTACAACAATCGAAGATGTTGTTGAGCCTTTTTTACTTCAAGAAGGTTTTATAAAAAGAACAAGAAGTGGTCGTGTTGCATGTGAAAAAGCGTATAAACATTTAGGCATTGATCATAATATGGCACTATTTTAGGGAGGTACATATGCTTTTAGATGGAAAAAAATTAAGAGATGAATTACTTTTAAAATATAAAGAAAAAATAATTGATAATAATTTTAAAATAAAACTTGCTATAATTGAAGTCGGAGAAAACGATGCAAGCAAAATCTATATAAATAATAAGGTTAAGTGTTGTATGAATGTTGGTATTGATGCTAAAGTTTATCATTTAGATGAAAATATTTTGGAAAGCGATTTAATAAATTTAATAAATGAACTTAATGAAGATGAAACTATAACAGGTATTATTTTACAAAGTCCAATACCAAAACATTTAGATTTTGATAAATGTTCTAGTTTGATAAAGCAAAATAAAGATGTTGATGGATTTACAAAAGAAAATGTTTACAACCTATATTTGAATAGAAAAAATATACTTCCTTGTACAGTTAAAGGAATTATAAAATTGCTTGAACATTATAATATTCAAATTGAAGGAGCAAACATTGTGATTGTGGGAAGGGGCAATATAGTTGGTAAGCCTTTAGCTTTAGCTTTAGAAAATAGAAATGCCACAGTTACATTATGTCATAGTAAGACTAAAAATTTAGAAAAAATCACAAAAAATGCTGATATTTTAGTGGCTGCCGTTGGTAAAGCTAACATGATAACTAAAGATATGGTTAAAGCTGGAGCTGTTCTAGTTGATGTTGGTGTATCTAAAATTGATGGTAAAATTATAGGGGATATTGACAAAAAAGCATATGAGGCAGCATCATATTTTACACCAAATCCAGGTGGTGTTGGTCCAATGACAGTTGCAATGATAATTGATAATTTGATAGAAATGAAAGAAGGAGAAAAATAATATGGATAAAATACTTGAGGAAGCATTAAGAAAGGAAAGAAAAAGGCAAGAAGACAATATTGAACTAATTGCTAGTGAAAACTATGTTTCAAATGATATATTAAAACTACAAGGAAGTATTTTAACTAATAAATATGCTGAAGGCTATCCAGGTAAGAGATATTATGGTGGTTGTGAAAATATTGATGTTTTTGAAACTCAAGCTATAAATTATGCTAAAGAGTTATTTGGATGCCTTTATGCAAATGTTCAACCTCATTCAGGTTCTAGTGCCAATATGGCTGTTTATAGAGCACTACTTAATCATGGTGATAAAATTGTTAGCATGAGCCTTTCTAATGGCGGTCATTTAACCCATGGACATCAGACATCTTTTAGTGGTAAAGATTATGAAATAATTCCATATGATTTAAATTCTGAAACTGAAACAATAGATTATGAAATGTTAGAAAAAATAGTTTTAAAAGAAAAACCAAAGATGGTTATAGCAGGAGCATCGGCATATTCACGAAAAATAGACTTTAAAAGATTTAGAGAAATATGTGATAAGACTGGAGCATATTTAATGGTCGATATGGCTCATATAGCTGGGTTAGTTGCTGCGGGATTGCACCCATCACCAGTACCTTTCGCTCATGTTGTAACATCAACTACTCACAAAACTTTAAGAGGACCACGAGGTGGTATAATATTAACTAATGATCCCGAAATTGCTAAGAAAATTGATAAGACAGTTTTTCCAGGTCTTCAAGGTGGACCACTTATGCATGTTATAGCTGCTAAAGCACAGTGTTTTTATGAAGCTTTGCAACCAGAATTTAAAATTTATCAAGAAAATGTTCTAAAGAATATCAAAACATTAGCTGAAACTTTGTCAAATGAAGGATTTAGAATTATATCTGGGGGAACAGATAATCATTTAATTCTAGTAGATGTAAAAAGTTGTTGTGGTTTAACTGGTAAGGAAGCTGAAGAAATTTTAGATAAAATTCATATAACAACAAACAAAAATACTATTCCGAAAGACACTGAAGCTCCGATGATAACAAGTGGTTTAAGACTTGGATCACCAGCAATGACAACAAGAGGATTAAAAGAAGAAGACTTTGAAAAAATAGGGCAAATAATATCAACTGCTTTAAAAAATAGTGATAACAAAGAAATAATCGAAAATTTAGAAAAAGAAGTACTTGAACTTACAAGTAAATATCCATTATGGTATT
>CADBRL010000013.1 GCA_902797105.1 uncultured Erysipelotrichaceae bacterium | reverse complement strand
ATATTTAGAATTTTTTGACTTATCCATAATCTTATGTTAAAATACAAATAAGTTGGAGGAAATCTTTATGGATATATTAGAAAGATTTTTAAAATATGTTGCAATAGATACTACATCAAATCCTTTAAAAGAAGACAATCCGTCAAGTGAAAATCAAAAAGATTTAGCAGAAATATTAGTTAAAGAATTAAACGATTTAGGAATTGAAGTTTACTATGATGACAAACATTGCTATGTATACGCAAAAATGCCTGGTAATAGCAAATTACCAAGTATAGGCTTTGTATCTCATCTAGATACATCTTCGGATGCTTGTGGAAAAGATGTAAAACCAAGATTAACAAGAAACTATGATGGAAAAGACATTATTCTAGAAAATAATGTAATAATATCAAGGGAAAAATATAGTGATTTAAAAAATCATATTGGTAAGACAATAATTACATCAGATGGAAATACACTCTTAGGAGCTGACGATAAAGCAGGTATAGCTGAGATAATGAATATGTTGGAATATTTTGCAAGAAATAATGACGAACATGGTGATATTTTAGTTTGCTTTACACCAGATGAAGAAATTGGTCTAGGGGTAAAAAACTTAAATACAAATTATTTTAATCCAGACTTTGCATACACAGTTGATGGCATAGATTTAGGCGAATTTTCTTATGAAAATTTTAATGCTGGGTTAGCTCAGGTAAAAATAAAAGGTGTACCTGCACATTTGGGATACGCAAAAGGAACTTTTATAAATGCATTACGAGTTGCCATAGAATTTGATAGCATGGTACCAAAAGAATATCCAGAAAATACAGAAGGAAAAGAAGGATATTTCGTTTTACATAATCTAAACGGAGATATTTGTGAAGTAACAATGCAATATAATATCAGAGATTTTGAAAAAGATAATCTTATAAAAAGAAAAGAAATATTATCAAAAATTGCAAAAATTTTAAATAGAAAATATGGTAATATTATTGAAATAGGATTTAAAGACTCATATTGTAACATGTATGATACTATAAAAAATGAAGAATTATTAATTAGTGGTACTTTAAAATCCATTTCATCACTAGGAATTGAACCTAAAGTAGTTCCAATCAGAGGAGGAACAGATGGTGCAGATATAACGGCATTAGGCATACCTTGTCCCAACCTAGGTGCCGGAGGTCATAATTTTCATACAATTTATGAATATGTCTGTTTAGAAGATATGATAGCAACAAGTGAAATACTAAAAAGTATTGTTAAAACATTTTCTAATGAAACGACAAGAAAAAGAAAACAAAATAACACTTTTAAACTTAGTGATTATGATTTAAAACATAATGTTACTAAGTGTCCATAATTTGTAAGCATTACACTTTATTAATAAGTTAATGCTTTTTTTTCTATAAACATAGATTAATTTTAAAAAATTTGTTACAATATAAAAGGAGAGTGAAATTATGAATAGATATATTTTTGAAATTGGTAATTTTAAATTAGAATGGTATTCAGCCCTTATAATAGTTGCAGCTATGATTGGTATAACAATGGTACTAAAAGAAGCCAAAAGATATAAATATCCAACTGAATTTGTCTTTAATATGCTTTTCTGGGCTATAATATTTGGCATTGTTGGAGCTAGAGCGTATTATGTATTATTCAATTTGGAATTATATGATAGTTTTTGGGAAGCTTGTAAAATCTGGGAAGGTGGACTAGCTATTCATGGAGGTATAATTGCAGGAGTTTTGGTTATTCTATTATATTGTAAGAAATATAAAGTAAGAAGTATCAGAATGCTTGACTTTTTAGCACCAACTATGCTTCTTGCACAAGCAATAGGTAGATGGGGAAATTTCTTTAATGGGGAAGCACATGGCCCCGCAACGACACTTGCCCATTTACAAAACTTACATATTCCTGAATTTATCATAAAAGGTATGAACATTGATGGAATTTACTATACACCGACATTTTTATATGAATCAATTTGGTGTCTAGTAGGCTTCTTACTAATTCTAATAATAAGAAGATTAAAGATTACTAAAGTTGGTCAACCATTTGCATTATATTTAATGTGGTACGGACTAGGTCGCTTTATAATCGAGGCTATGCGAACAGATTCTCTAATGCTTGGTGGTTTCAAAATGGCTCAAATAGTATCTGTAATAATGATTTTTGTAGGATTAATAATTATTATGATTACAGGTAGAAAAGGGCGATATGAAGATTTATACGATCAAGATGAAAATGAGGTAATAAGGTTCTAAGGAGGAATTTTATGTACGATATAATTATAATTGGCATGGGTATAAGTGGTATAACCGCAGGTATTTATGCTAAACGCAGTAATAAAAAAATATTACTTATTGATAAAGGTATGCCCGGAGGCCTTTTGAATAACATAGATAAAGTTAACAATTATCCAGGGGTTCCTGAAATAACAGGCCCAGATTTTGCTGAAATTCTTGAAAAACAAGTTAAATCTTTAGATATTCCCTATGTTTTGGAAGAAGTAAAAAGTTTAGAATTAAACGAAGAAATTAAAAAAGTAATAACTGATAAGAATACATATGAAGCAAAAAGAGTAGTTTTAGCAATGGGCAGAAAACCAAAGTATTTGGGCTTAGATAACGAAAAATCTTTACTTGGAAAAGGCTTGTCAACATGTGCAGTATGTGATGCATTCTTTTATAAAAATGAAGACATAGCAATCGTAGGTACAGGAAATAGTGCTCTTCAAGAAGCTTTATACCTAGCAAATATCGTTGGCCATATTTATATTATCAATCGAAGAGATGATTTTCGTGGAGAAGAAATTCTTGTAGAAAATATAAAGAAAAATCCTAAGATAGAAATAATTTACAATGCTAATATCGAAAGTATGAATGAAGAAAATAACAAATTATCAAGTATAACTCTGGATAATGGTACCACATTAAATGTTAAGGGTGTATTTATCTATGTCGGATATAGACCCGCAACAGATTTTATACCAAAAGAAATACTTGATGAAAATGGTTATGTAAAAGTAAATGAAAAATTAGAAACAGAAATAAAAGGAGTATATGCTATCGGAGATATTATAAATAAAGATACATATCAACTAGTAACCGCAACAGCGGATGGTGCTAGGGTAATAACAAACATGAAATAAGATGAAAAATCTTATTTTTTAAATTTAAAAAGAAATAGATCACTTAACGTTTTATTTCTTTAAAAACTCCACTATATCTTCATCACTTATATCAAGTACTTTAATTAATTTCTTTAATGTTTTTAAGCTAGTTTCACTACTTCCATTTTCAATTCTTTGAAGTTGTCTTGGAGAAATATCTAAAAGTTCTGCAAGTTTTTCTTGAGTTATGCCAAGTTTTTTTCGATACTTTTTTATCATACTTCTCACCCAAAAATATTATTTCATA
The DNA here is from genome assembly GCA_902797105.1 of uncultured Erysipelotrichaceae bacterium. Lineage (GTDB taxonomy): Bacteria > Bacillota_I > Bacilli_A > RF39 > UBA660 > Onthocola_B. Next base: position 1,523 of record CADBRL010000013.1, on the reverse strand, counting down.
TAATTATTTCTATTATCACGGTTTCTGATGTCGTGTTTTTGTTTAGTATAGTATGTTAACATTAGATAGAATAAACAGTTTGAAGGATGTTGTTGTATGAAAAGATATATTAAAAAATTTTTATTTGTTATCTTTATTTTCAGTTTAGGTTTTATAGTATCTTCGCTGATTAACAAGTCAAATAATATTTATGAAGAGCAAGAACAAAAACAAATAAAGAAACATGTAGATACAATTTCGATGATGCTTGAAACAGAAGCAAACTCAGGTAATTATGAAATGACAACAAGAGAAAGTTGGCCAACAGATGGTTATGTATTTAATAGTGAATTATCTGTATGTGAACACGGTAGTGAACTCAGTTGGGATGATGTAAATAAAAAAGTTCTTATGTTGGGAAATACATCAGATAAATGTTATGTGTATTTTGATAAAGTTCTTACTTTAGCAACCTATGTGAAATCACAGTATACAGGAGTGCAAGGAGAAAATAGTATCTATTATCATAATGGAACAATAGCATCAGATGATGGAACCATAATAGATGCAAATGATAGCTCATATAGATATGCCGGCGCAAGTGAAAATGTAAATAACTTTGTATGTTTTGGAAGTGATGTAATACCATGTCCAACAGATAACTTGTATAGAATAATAGGAGTATTTGGAGATAAAGTAAAATTAATCAAATATGATTATGCAAATAGCAATTTGTTTGGAATAGATGGGGATAGCAGTTCTTCTACATTTTCAAAAAGTAGTTATTCAACATATAAAGGAGAATTAACAACAATAAATAGATATTACTGGAATTATAAAGCTATAAATAGCGCAACTAATACATGGAGCACAAGCTTATTAAATAAAACAAATTTAAATACAAATTATTTAAATAATATAGGTACTACATGGTCAAATATGATAGAGAACACTACATGGAAAGTAAGTGGAAATACAAGTTTTGATGTCATACCAAGTGTCATGTATACAGCAGAAATAACAAATGCAACAAAAACATATGGACTAAATGATGAAACGTCAAAGGTTGGGTTAATGTATGCAAGTGACTATGGGTTTGCAGCAGCCCCAAGTGCATGGACAACAGCACTAGGTAATTATGATAATTTGTTAGTTACAGCGGTAAATTGGATGTATATGGGACTGACTGAATGGACAATATCGCCTTACATACATGGCATCAGCAATGATATATTCATTTTGAACAATAGCGGCTTTCTGTACATCACCTCCGCTAGCACAGCTTTTGTGGCCCGTCCAGTCTTATATTTAAAAACTTCAGTAGTTTATGTGGAAGGTTCTGGTACACAATCAGACCCAATTCGAATAAATTAGTCAATAAGTATAAATTTATCAAATAATATTTATACTTTTTTTTAATAAATTTTATTGTAAATACTTTACATTAATAAATACACAAAAATGTAAAGAAATGTTAACTCATGCAAAATGGTGTGTCGAACCATGAGAGGTTTTGTCGAAAGCCTTGAAAGTGGTAAAAATGT
>CADBRL010000012.1 GCA_902797105.1 uncultured Erysipelotrichaceae bacterium | reverse complement strand
TTTAGTAATTAATTTTTCTCCATCATATTTGCATAATTTACTAATTTCTTCTTCATTTCTTCTTTTCATATTTTGCATTTCTGCCATAACTCTAAGAAGTTTTTCATTTAACTTAGCATTTTCTTCTGCTAATTTTTTATTTTCTGTATCATTTACTTTTTTAGGTTCTTTTTTCTTTATATTTTTAACCTTTTGTTTTCCTTTTATTTTCTTTTCTTCCATTATTTATCCTTTCTACTATCGAGTTTCTCGTCGATATATTCTAATAAACCAACAATTCTTTGATAGTCCATTCTCTTTGGTCCAATTACAGCAATTGTTCCTTCTTCACCATTAATATGATATTTTTTTCTAATAATTGTTACATTTGAATCAAACTTGTTTTCCTTACCTATATATACCTTAATTTCATCTTCATCACTATTTTCTTCTACTTTTTCTATGAAAGATTTATCTTCAAGTTTATTAGCAAGTCTTTTAAGTTCTGAAACATCATTATATTCTGGCTGTTCAAATATCTTTGTTTTACCAGTTACATGAATATTACTATTATTATTTACAAAATCATTAAAGGCATCATAGAAGATATTATACACTGTTTCATATTGTCTGATTTGGGTTTTTATAATTGGTTTTACTTCAAGTTCAAGTCTATTACTTACATCATTTATTGGTGTACCAACTAGCATTTTATTGATTATTTCACTAGTTTTAATAACTTCTTTAACATTTATATTACTATCTAAAGTAAACATTTTATTTTCAACATTTCCTTTATCAGTACATACAACTGCTACAACTTGATTGTTACCTAAATCAATAATATTAATCTGCAAAAGTGTATTATCTTCACTACTTTTTCCCAGAACTACACTTGTATAATTGGTTATTTCACTAATTATATCCATACATTTATTTATGGCATCACTTAGTTCTAAATCTGTATTAGCAAATATTTTTTGAAGTTTTAACATATCTCCACCAGTAAGCTTTTCTGGTTCCATTAAGTTACTAACATAATATCTATATCCAGCTTCACTTGGAACACGCCCAGAAGATATATGGTTCTTTTCTAAGTATCCCATTTCCTCTAGATCGGCCATTTCATTTCTAATCGTGGCGCTAGATAAGTTAAACATATCACATAAAGCCTTTGAACCAACAGGTCTTACAGTTTTAATATACGTTTCAACAATTACTTTTAAGAGATTATTTTTACGTTCATCCATAATATTACCTCTTTTAGCACTTATTCTTCATCAGTGCTAATATCATTATAATATTATGTTTAGCACTTGTCAATATATAACTGCTAATTTTTAAAAATATTTGACAACTTCTTTTATGAATGCTAAAATATCAATTACTTAGGGAGGAATAATATGTTAAATAATTCCATTTTGTTTAAAAAACAAATTTTTAGTCTTTGGGCTGATACAATTCTTGTAGGACCACATCCTGAAAAATACTATGATGCACTTTTAGTACAAACTAAGAATGGCGTTTATTACTATGATCCAGAAAAAGTCACTAAAAATCAACATATAATTTTATCATTTTTAAATGAATTACATATTTTAGATCAACATCTACTTGCAGATGGAACTAAATGGACAGAACTAAAACAGCCAATTGAACTTTTAATGTCTATGGGGAGTGCATTACTTCAAAATATGCAAAAAAATAACAAAATAACAAGGTAATTTGCCTTGTTATTTTGTTATATTATTAATCGCTTTTAAAATGGCTATTTTGCCATATTCATATGTAAGTCCGCCTTGTAAATAAGCTATGTATGGACTTCTAAGTGGGCCATCACATGATATTTCAATTGATGAGCCTTGGGTAAATGAACCTGATGCCATGATTATTTCATCATCATATCCTGGCATATTTGTGGGCACTGGTGTGCTGCTTGCATCTACAGCACTACCATTTTGAATACCTTCCACAAACTTAATTAGTTTTTCTTTATTTCCGAACTTTATAGTTTCAACTATATCGCATCTTTCTTCATTCCATCTAGGTGATACATTATATCCTAAGTTTTCAAGTAAGTATGATGCGAGTGCTGCGGTTTTTAAGCTACTTGCAACAACAGATGGAGCCAGATATAAACCTTGTAAGAAACTCTTGTTGGCACCTAAGCTTGGTCCAACTTCATCTGCTTCACCTGGAACATTTAATCTTTCACTACATAAATATACTAAGTCTTCTTTACCTACGATATAAGCACCATTACTAGCTATTCCAGCTCCTAGATTTTTAATTAATGAGCCAACACATATATCAGCATCAACTTCCGTAGGTTCTTTACTACTTACAAATTCACAATAGCAATTATCTACCATTACTATTATATCTTTATCAATACTTTTAATTAATTTAATAACTTTTTCTAATGCATCAATGCTTATACTTTTTCTAGTACTATACCCAATTGATCTTTGAACTTCAATTACCTTTACTTTATTATTTTTTAAAAATTCTTCAATTTCTTTATAATCAAAATCATTATCCACTAAATCTATTTGTTCATACTTTATTCCAAATGTTTTTAAACTACTTTTATTATCATTAAAACCAATCACACTATCTAAAGTATCATACGGTTTACCTGTGATAGATAAAAGCGTATCTCCAGGTCTTAAAAGTGCAAATAAAGCTATACTTATAGCATGAGTACCAGATATAAATTGATTTCTAACTAAAGCTTTTTCACATTTAAATACATCAGCGTATACTTTTTCTATTATATCTCTTCCATAGTCACCATAACCATATCCAGTTGTACTATTAAAACAAGCTTCGTTTACGTTTTCTTTCCAAAAAGCACTTATTACTTTTTGACTATTATAAAAACATACATCATCTATTTTACTATATACATCCTTTAGTACAATTTCTGCCTTTTTTACATCTTCTAAATTCATTTTAATCCTCCATCTATTTTTAAAATAGTATTATTTATATAACTATTACTTGCAAGAAAATATATAGCATCAGCTATCTCTTCTTTACATGCAAATCTTTCAAGTAATATTTTACTTATTTCTTCATTTTTAAAAGTACTATCTATATTACTTGTCATATCTGTATCTATCCAACCCGGTGCTATACTATTTACTCTAATATTTGGAGCGTAACACTTAGCAAAGTTATGAGTTAAACTTACTATACCAGCTTTAGATGCATCATAATCAATACTTTCTATATAACTTCCGTTATAGATATTATTGCTTGCAACATTTATAATACTACCTTTATCCATTATTAACTTGACATATTTACACGTTAAAAATGTACTAAGTAGATTATTTTCTATTACTTCCATAAATTCTTTACTTGTTTTATTTTCTAGACTATTATCTTTACTTATACCAGCATTATTTACTAAACAATCAATATTACCTATATTTTCTTTTATTTTATTAAATAAACCTTTTACTTCATCTTCTTTTGACACATCACATTTATAAACATAAGCCTTTACTTTATAAGTATTTTCTATATATTCTTTTAAATCTTCGGCACACCTTTTACTTGAATAGTAATTTATAATAGTATTATATCCTTTACTTGCAAAATACTCTATAACTGATGCCCCTAATCCTCGGGAGGAACCTGTTACTAATACTGTTTTCATATTTTCTTCACCACGCTTATATATTACACTAATTTT
>CADBRL010000011.1 GCA_902797105.1 uncultured Erysipelotrichaceae bacterium | reverse complement strand
TACTTGAATTTCGTTAGAAATTTAAGTTATGTTCTTGACTTAGAAACTAAAGTTTAGTATGATGTTAATATGCAATTTTGGTATATATATTATATAGACTGTCTATTTCCTAACAAGTACAGGAAAGGAGGCTTACAAGTGAATTATAGTAAAGAAATTTTATTGGAATAGATAGTTTGTATTTCCTTTCGTACTTAAATGTGATAAAATTTAAGTACGAAAGAAAAAAAATTATGAATTACCAAGAAAAAATTATGAAGTTGTGTAAAAAGGGGTATTTAAAAACCGAAGATGTTGTTAAAGAAGGAGTGCCTAAAGTTTATCTAACTAACATGACAAAGAAAGGTATTTTAAAAAGGGTAAAAACTGGTCTATATATGACAAGTGACACATTTTCTGATGAAATGTTTGAAATTTTGACTAAAACAAAATATGGAATTTATTCTAGTTTATCTTCTTTATATCTTCATGATAAGTGTGATAGAATTCCCATTATTTATGATATTACGGTTCCAACTGGTTACAAAGGTTTTTTGCAAAAACTTGATAATGTGAAGTTATACTATGTGCCAAAAAATATTTATTATTTAGGTTTAGTTTTAAAAGAAGATATGTTTGGCAATGAAATAAGATGTTATGATTTGGAAAGAACAATTTGTGACATTATAAAGTACTATGATAAGCTAGATAAAGAATTATGTAATATTGCTTTAAGAAACTATTTTTATAATAAAAATGATGAAAGTAAGCTTTATGAATATGCAAAACAAATGGGAATTTATAAAAAATTAATTGAAAGAGTTGAGGTGCTAAGATAAATAAAGATAGCTTAAAAGCAAAAGCCAAAAATTTAGCTCAAAAATATAATATAGATAGTAGATATGTTATTCAAAATGTAATGTTTGAAGCCTTATTAAAAAGAATATCAATTTCAAAGTATAAAAATAACATAATTATCAAAGGGGGCTTCTTATTATCTTCAATATTAGGAATTGATGCACGAAGCACAATGGACATTGATGTTACCATTAAAGAGGTAACATTAGAAAAAGAAAACATAGAAAAAACAATAAAAGAAATAATAAATATTAATATTAAAGATGATATAAAATATGAAATCTTTTCTATTAAAAATATTAGATTGGAAAAGAAATATCCAGGATATAGAATACATCTATTAGCTTTTTTGGATAATATAAGAACACATTTGCTTATAGATGTAACCACTGGAGATGTTATTACAATGAAAGAAATAGACTACAAATATAACAGTATATTAGATAATGAACAAATAGATATAATGACATATAACTTAGAAACAATTATAGCAGAAAAATTTGAAACAATAATTACTAGAAATATAACTAATTCTAGAATGAAAGATTTTTATGATATTTATATGCTAATAACTACTAAGTGGAGTGAAATAAACAAAAATTTATTATCAAGGGCATTACAAAATACATTTAGTAATCGTAATTCTAATCTCTATTATAAAAATACAAATAATTATATTAGTTTAATTAGTAATAGTAATGAATTGAAGTGTGCATGGAAGGAGTATCAAAAAAGAAATCCTTATGCTCAAAAAATATGTTATGAAGATACAATTAAATCTATAAATAAAATAAATGAGCTAATAAAATAATATAAATGACTTTATTCTAGGAAAATGTTAACAAACCATTTTCCTAGAATAAGTCAATATTAACTATCTATTTCTTGCAAAGTACAGGAAAGGAGGCTTACAAGTGAATTATAGTAAGTTAAAGAATTTATCGTTTAATGAAATAGATAGTTTACTAGATTACATTACAAATGGTGAAGAAGAATTAGTTGAAGTTATCTTCAAGAAAAAAAGTATTCTAATTAAAACAGACCATAACATGTATTATTGTGAAGAACTAGAAAATGATAGTAATGGTCGTTATGGCTATGGTGAAATTTGGAATATTTAAGGGGGATAATTTGAATGCAATTGAAGATAAAGCCTTTAAGCATTTATTCACACATATTGAAATAACAACAGAGATTATATAAATCTCTGCTAAATTTACATATTTTTTCAAAAGTTTTAATACAAAAAGCTAGTATTTTAAAAATTAGTATGATATAATCTAATTGTTCCCAAAAGAAATAGGGGCATGGTATAATGGTAGCATAGGAGTCTCCAAAACTTTTGATGGGAGTTCGATTCTCTCTGCCCCTGCCAATTTAATAATAAAGCAAATATTTGCTATAATTAATGATTGCAGTTCATTTGGTGAACGCAATCTTTTTTTGTAAAAAAATATGGAGGCCAAATGAAAAAAAATGGATTTACATTAATTGAAATACTAGTTGTAATAGTACTTCTTGCAGCAGTATCTGTAACCGTCGGAGTTAACATGGGTGCAATGGCAGAACGTCAAAAAGAAAAAAAAATTAAAGAATATAAAGAAACACTAGAAAATGCTGCCTGTGTTTATGCTGAAATGAAAGGAATAAATACTGGAATGGAAGTTAAAGTTAGTGTTTTAATAAATGAAGGATTAGTTAATAAAAATCTAAAAAATCCAGAAACTGAATTAAATGTGAGTAGTGATGGAGATAGAACTGTAGAAATAACATGGACAAATAATGAAAAAAAATGTTCATTAAAGACTAGTTAAATCTAAATAAATATGTTATACTTTATTTGTGATAAAATATGAAGAATAAAAAAAGGGTTCTAACAATATTATTGATTTTAATTGCAATTACTACGATTATACTAGCTATCGTTTTAGTTTTTGGTGGCATGAGAGAAAAAGAAATCGAAAAATATCACCAAACATTAGAAGAAGCAGCATGTAAACTAGCAGAAGATGAAAACTACACCAAAGAGATATGTGAAGGCTTTGATTATTTATGCAAAATTCATAATGATAAACTAATAGCTAGAGATTATATTAAGAGCAATTTAAAAAATCCTTTAACAGGCAAAAAAGCTAGTGAAGATACTAAAAATTATGTAGAAGTAACATGGAAAGAAGACAAAATAAAGTGTACATATAAAGAAGGTTAGCAGATGAAGGATAAAATAATTGAAATATTAAAAGAAGAAACAAAAGGCCAAAGTATAAATGATATAAATAAAAACTTACATTTAAAAAGCATGGAAGATATTAACATGCTTGAATATACATTAAATGAAATGACTACGGAAGGAATACTTCATAAATCCAAAAATCATGAATATATGCTTTTAGAAAATACAAAATCATTAAAAGTAGGAAAACTCCGTATTAACAAAAGTGGAAATGGCTTCGTAGAATGTAAACCAGAAGACATTTTTGTACATAGCAATGATTTAAATGGCGCCATAAATGGTGATTTTGTTGAAGTTGAAATAAAAACAAGATTAAATGACCCTGAACCTGAAGGCTACATAAGAAATATATTAAAAAGAGATTTAAAGAAAGTTGTAGGGGAAATAGTTAAAGATAAAAAAACTTTAGGTTTTAAACCTGATGATGAAAAACTAAATATTGCAGTTAAACTAACTAAAGAAAGTTTGAAAGGCTGTGTAGAAGGTCATAAAGTAATTATTGACATTTTAAAAGAAATAGGAAACAGAACATTTTTAGCCAAAGTTGAAAAAATAATTGGTCACAAAAATGACCCAGGTGTAGATATTTTAACAATCGCAGCTAAACATAGTATTGAAACTGAATTTAGTGAAGCTGTTAAAGCAGAACTTAAAAATATCCCAGATGAAGTAAGTGAAGCAGATTTAATTGGACGTACAGACTTAACAAATGAAATGATATTTACAATTGATGGTGATGATACTAAAGATATAGATGATGCTATTAGTGTAGAACGTACAGGCAAAAATTATAAACTTGGGGTTCATATTGCTGATGTTTCAAACTATGTTAAAGTTGGAACTAATCTTTATGAAAGTGCATTTTCCAGAGGAACATCAAGCTATCTAGCAGATACTGTAATACCGATGCTTCCCCATCAATTATCAAATGGTATATGCTCCCTTAATCCTGAGGTAGTAAGACTTACCATTAGTTGTGTAATGACTATAGATGGAAATGGTAAAGTAATAGATTATGATATATTTCCATCATACATTAAGTCAAGAAAACAAATGACATATAAAAATGTTAATAAAATATTAGATGAAAACATTATTCCAGAGGGATATGAACCTTTTGCAGACACATTAAAAACAATGCATGAACTTGCAGGCATACTTCGAAAAGAAAAAATATCTCGTGGATATATTGACTTTGGAATTGATGAAGCCAAAATTATTCAAGATAAAAATGGTAAAGCAATTGATATAGTTAAAAGAGTACAAGGAACTGGTGAAAAATTAATCGAAGACTTTATGATCGCCGCCAATGAAACAGTAGCAACTCACATCAGTAATATGGATTTACCATTCATATATCGTGTCCATGACTTACCAAATGCTGAAAAAATCGAAGATTTTACAAATCTAATAAAGCAAATGGGTTATCAAATACACACTAATTTAAATAAAATAACGCCAGTTACCATGCAAAAATTGTTAAATGAATTCCGTGATAAAGATGAATTTGTAATTTTATCAGATATGTTACTTAGAAGTATGAAAAAAGCAATTTATAGCACAAATAATATTGGTCACTTTGGCCTGGCAAGCAAAAATTATACACATTTTACTAGCCCAATAAGAAGATTTCCAGACCTAACAGTGCATAGATTACTTAGAACATATCTATTTGAAAATAGAATTGATATGGAAACAATTAATTTTAATGCCAAATATCTAATTGATGTTGCAGAACATTCAAGCGAAACTGAAGTAAATGCTATTGAAGCTGAACGTGATGTTTTAGATATGAAGATGGCAGAATACATGATGGACCATATTGGTGAAGAGTACACAGGCATCATAAGCGGTGCTACAAACTTTGGTTTATTTGTAGAACTTGACAATTTAGTTGAAGGTCTAGTACATATTAGTACTTTAAATGGATATTTTACTTATGTACCTGAAATGTTATCACTAATTAGTTTTGACAAAAAGACAAAATATCGTGTAGGTGACAAAGTAAAAGTAGTTGTAACAAATGCAAATAAAGAAGGGGCTATAGTTGATTTTGAACTTGTGAGGGATACAAATGGAAATAGTAAATAAGAAAGCATACTTTAACTATTTTATTGATAGCGAACTTGAAGCAGGCATAGTTTTAAAAGGCACAGAAATAAAATCAGTTAGAAAAGGTTCGGTAAATTTAACAGATAGTTATGTAAGAATAAAGAATAACGAAGCATATATCATAAATATGTTTATTGATAAATATGATGAAGGAAATATATTTAATCATGATCCAACGCGGGAAAGAAAATTATTGCTTCACAAAAAAGAAATAAAAAGATTGCTAGAGTTAACTAGTCGTGATGGATACACATTAGTGCCCGTGAAGCTTTACATCAAAAATGATAAAGCTAAAATATCTATAGGTATTGCCAAAGGTAAAAAACTATATGATAAAAGAGAAACAATCAAAAAACGGGACTTAGAAAGAGATAATAGATTAAGGAGGTAGTATTATGAAATCTAAAAACTCAAAAATTATAGTATTATTACTTTTAATAGGTTTATTCCTAACTGGCTGTGGAAAAAAGGAAGAAAGTGATACTAAAAAGCCAAGTAATGATAATCAGAATCAAACTAATGCCAAAAATTTAAAAATAGTTGATGCAAACTCTAAATCAAGACCATATGCAGTTATGATTAACAACATAAGTGTGGCAAGACCACTTCAAAGTGGACTTCAAGATGCTTATTTAATGTATGAAATAATTGTTGAAGGTGGAATTACTCGTTATATGGCACTTTTCATGGACCAAAACACAACAAGAATAGGTTCAATCCGTAGTGCAAGACATTATTTTCTAGATTATGCTTTAGAAAATGATGCAATTTATGTTCATCATGGTCAAAGCCCTCAAGCCCAAAATGATTTCAGTGCTTTAGGTGTAGACCACATTGTTGTTGATAACTCTAAAACTGGTTGGAGAGATAAATCACTTAATGTTGCAAGTGAACATACATTATTTACAAGTATTGAAAAGTTAAATAATGGACTTGGAAGCAAAAGAACAACTAGAAATAATAACCTATTATTAAATTATAGTGTTGATGAGATAGATATGGCTTCTCTAGATGGCGCTGCATCTGCCACAAATATAAGTATTCCATATTCAAATAGTTATGTTACAAGTTATACATATGATGCTGAAAATGGTTATTATTTAAGAAGTGTAAATGGAAAAGCTCACACTGATTATGTAACTAAAAAGCAATATCACTTCAAAAATATAATTACCTATCAAGTAAAAAACACAACATTAAATGATGGTGAAAACAAAGGCCGTCAAAATATTGAAAATGTTGGCTCAGGAACAGGATATTACATTTCAGGTGGATATAGCGTTCCAATTAAATGGGAAAAACAATCAAGAAAGAGTCAAACAAAATATTATTATATGAATGGTGAAGAACTAAAAGTAAATGATGGAAACACATTTATTCAAATACAACCATTAGGTCAAAATCTAACAATAAGTTAAAAAGGGAGAAATGTAAATGACAAGTATATTAGAATTTTTAAGTAAATATTATTTAATATTTGATTTAATATCTTTATTTTTAGTATTTTCATTAATTGGTTACTTTGTAAGTCGTAAAAAAGAAAAAGAAAATACTTTTAAAATCAACAGTGATCAAAACAACACATATCAAAATATAAATGACATTAAAGACTTACAACCACAAATAAATACTAATATGTCATTGCAAGACTTAGTAAAAGAAAATAAAAGTGTGAACAATAATAGTTCAAATGTATTATAAAAAAATGGGGCTTACCCCTTTTTATTTTGTCAAAAATTTGTTATAATTAATTCGCAGTATATTAAGGATGGTGTTTAAATGAATTTATCAGCAATTTGGGAAACGTTTACAAAATTATTAGATATCTGTTTAGTATGGATAGCTTTCTATTATATATTAAAAAATGTTAAAAATAATATTAAAATGGTTTTAATAGTTAAAGGTGTAATCATAATATTAGCAGTTAAGTTATTAAGTGATTGGTTAAACCTTTATACAGTTGGTGTAATCCTTGAGTACGCAATACAATGGGGACCACTTGCAATTATAGTTATATTCCAACCAGAAATAAGAAGTGTACTTGAGTCTTTGGGACGTACACAACTTTTAGGTCGTCATAAAGTTTTAACAGTAGATGAACGAGAAAAAGTAGTTTATGAAATAATGCGCGCTTGCGAATATCTAAGAAAAAATAGAATCGGGGCATTAATAGTAATTGAAAGAGAAATATCCTTAGAAGAATATATTAAAAATGCCACAAAAGTGTATGCCGATATTTCTGACTCATTACTTGAAACAATATTTTTTCCAAATTCACCACTTCATGATGGTGGTGTCATAATCCAAGGGGACAGAATAACATGTGCAGGAGCAGTTTTCAGAACTAGTATGAACCCAAATGTTTCAAAAAGACTAGGAACAAGACATAGAGCTGCATTAGGCATAGCGGAAGAAAGTGATGCAATAGCTTTAGTAGTAAGTGAAGAAACAGGAAGATTATCAATCGCAGTAGATAGCAACTTACATTATAATCTTGCTCCAGATGAATTTAGAATGATGTTAATCGATGAATTAAAACCAAAAATGGAAGTCTTCTTCGAAGCAGATGAAAGTGAAGGTGACGACGAATGATAACAAGATTATTTAGAAAATTATATGCCTTTATAGACAAGTACATCGTAGTACCTATAAGTAGATTTATATATTATTTATCAAAGAAATTTAAAAAGAATCAAGGGAAGTTAGATAAATTATTAAATAGACCAAACTTTTTAGTATATTTATCTCTTGTTCTAGCAGTTGGCATGTTTTTATTGATTGATTCAAAAGTTATCAACTTAGTTAAAACAGAAGCTGAAGAAATACCAAATATCCCTGTAGTGGTTAAATATAATGAAGAAGCTTATGTAATCGAAGGAGTACCTGAAACAGTAGATATAACTTTAACAGGTAGAAAAAGTGATATATATTTAGCCAAACAACTCGGAGAATATGAAGTAGTATTAGATTTATCAGAATATAAACCAAGTGAAAATCCATATAAAGTATATTTTTCATATTCCAAACCAATTAAATCATTAACATATAAGCTTGATCCATCATACGTTCAAGTAATGATTAAGAATAAGGAAAGTCAAGTTAAATCAATATCTTATGACTTACTAAACATTAATGCGTTAGATAGCAAATTAAGTGTTAAATCAGTTACTTTAAGTAAATCAGAAGTAGTAGTTAAAGGAGGCAGTGATGCTTTAAAAGAAATAGCATCAGTAAAAGCTTTGATAGATTTAGCAAAACAAAACTTTAGTGAAGCAGGAACATACGATATAGATAATGTTGAACTAGTAGCTTATGACTCAAAAGGTAATAAATTAACAAATATTGAAATTGTACCAAGCACAATAAGTGCTACTGTAGTACTAGATAGTTATTCACAAAGTGTACCAATTTCTATTGAAACTACGGGTGAACTAATCGCAGGAAAAGCAATCGCCGGAATTACCATAAATGGCAGCACAGCGTCAACAATCACAATCTATGGTGAACAATCAGAAATTGAAAAGATTACAAGTGTCCCAGTAACAATCAATGTTGATGGTCTTGGAAAAGATGGCTCTAAGAAATATAATGCCACAATAAATAAACCTAATGGTGTTAGAAAAATGAGCATGGAAAAGGTTGAAATCGTTGTAACATTTGGTGAAGAAGTACAAAAAACAATTGAAATTGGTGGTAATATAAAACCAAGAAACCTAAGTGAAGGGTTAAATGTTAACCTAATTGATAACAAAGATATAACAGTACAAGTAAAAGGTGTTGCATCAGTAATAGATAAACTAGATTTAAATCAAATAGATGCATATGTTGATTTAACAGGTCTAGGTGTTGGTGAACATGAAGTAGAAATCAAGATAGATAACAACAATCCACTTGTAAGTTATGTAGTATCAAGCAAGTTAAAGATTAAAATATCATAAAAAAACTACACAAAGTGTAGCAAGAAAGTAGTGTTAAATTCACTACTTTTTTTAGTCTTCTCTTACAAAGAATAAACCAATGTTGATAAGTCCACATATACCAACAATTACATAGATAGCTTTTTCTAAAATATTTACATTAGCAAATAACTTAGCAACGATATTTACATCAAAAAGTCCATAAATACCCCAGACAATTGCACCTATAATAGTAAATACTAAAGCTATTTTTTGTAGTATCATCATAATTTCACATCCCTTTAATTATATTTTTAACCATAAATTAAATAATATACATACATATTTTAAAATAGAAAAAATATATTTAATTAGAAAAGGGGATTTGGTAATGAAAAAGTATTTAATACTAATGATAGTTTGCATGCTTACTTTAACTGGGTGTGGAAGTTACAAACTAGAAGATGCCGTAAATGATTTTACAAAGAGTGTAGAAAGCAGTAAATCATATAAAATAAACGGTACGATGGAAATAAGTAGTGGAGAAGAAATATTTACCTATAATATTGATACATACTTTTTAAAAGATGATTTTTATAAAGTAGTTTTAGTAAATCAAACTAATAATCATGAACAGGTAATACTTAAAAATAAGGAAGGATTATATGT
>CADBRL010000010.1 GCA_902797105.1 uncultured Erysipelotrichaceae bacterium | reverse complement strand
CATCATAAGTAAATCCTAAAGTTTCTAACTTATTATCAGTGTTAGATACAGTTTTATTTGTTTCATCATTATAGTTTGTAGTTAAAAGCACTAAAAAAGGATTTTTAATCCCCAAATCCTTTATTTTTTTATTTTGTTCTTTGATGTATTCTTTATAACAAAGCTTATTATTGTTTAGTTTTTGTTTTAAAGTAATTTTTGTTTCATAAGAATAATTATTATTTTCTATATCTGTTGTATAAATTTTAATATATAAATTGTTCTTTATATTTTCAATTACATCTTTAGTTAATAAATCAGTATAGGATTTGCTTTCCTCTATATAAATGTTGTCAAGTTCATCACTTTCATAAATAATGTGTTTATCACCATTTAAGTAAGTGTATAATTCTACTTTAACACTTGTTGGCTCATAAGTTATTTTGTCTAACTTAATGTTATTGATAGTTATTATATTTAAAACTTTAGTTTTGAAGAAATAACCATCTTCGAATGTAATATTTTCTTTTTCATAAGTTAAGTTATAAATTCTTATTGTGTTGTAATTATTAATAAAGTATGCTAGCAATAATATAAATGCTACCATAAAACCTATTAGAAAAATATTCTTCAAAATATAATTTAAGAAATGACCTATTTTTCTTTTGAGGCTATGGAAAATATCTTTGAAATTTTTCTCCGCCTTAATTATGGAGTCTGGAGATATATCTAACTCCTTACATATAGTCTTGATTGTCTCTAAATCTGGAACAGTTATACCATTCTCCCATTTTGATATTGTTCTGTCGGAAACACCAATTAAATCTCCGAGGTCTTTTTGAGTAAGATTCCTTTCTATCCTAATACGATAAATGGTATTAGCAAAATCTGTGCATTTTACTTCTGTAGTCTTATTTGTCCTTTTCATATTTTCACCATTTTCATTTTACCACATATTGGAAAATTATGCACTATAAATTGACAAATTTTTTTACATTTATTATAATATGTTTATCTTAAGGGGGAAATAGATATGAAATATGCTATTTACAGAAAATATATTGATAATTTAATGAAAAATCAAAATAATACCACTATACCTTGTTTGCAAGATATTTATACTAAAAAAGATTATGAAAATTTACTTAATCCTGTTATGAGAGTCATTAAAGAAAATCCCCATGCAAGTTTGACTACTTTAAGACTAAAACTTTTTTTGCAAAGTGGACTTAAGGAAATAATTGATAATTTTGTTAAGCAAACGAAGATTACACCAGGAATTATTTTAGATTTTGGGACATTTAAAAATAGAGATACTATTTTATGTGGTAATCGTCAGGAAGTTATCTTACAAAATGGTAAGTTAGTAAAAGAAGAATTACCTATTGAAGAAGATACTATATTTGATTTGGCTTCAACATCTAAAATTTTTACTGCGGTTGTGATGCTTATGCTTGAAGAAGATAGACTTATTGATGTTTTTGAACCTGTACAAAAATATGTTCCTGAATTTGTTAATTTAGGAAATACTACTATTTATGATTTATTAAAATTTAGAGTTAATGTTGTAACTTTAGAAAGAATTGATAGTGCTAAGAATAAAGAGGAAGCATTAGAAATATTATATCATGCTTATCCTAGAGATGTTCAATTGCAAAATGCTTATACTGATATTGGAGCAATGATTTTAAGAGTTGTGGCCGAAATAGTTACTGATATGAAATTTGATAAATTATTAGAAACTTTAATTTTTAGAAGATGTAATATGAATAATACTTATTTAAATGTTCCTTCTTATGATTTAGATAAAGTTGCAAATGAAAATTATTCAGCAATTATTAATAAAGATAGTAAAGTTATAACGAGATATGATAACATTCCTGGAACTGTCCACGATCCTAAAGCTAAGGCAATGGGTCATATAGATGGTATTGCACCTGGTCATGCTGGATTTTTTTCTAGTAAAAATGATATGATAAAATTTGCTAATAAATTAATAAATGGAAATTTAATAAAAAATGATAGTTTATTTTCTATTAGTGATACTGAAACTGGTTTTGTTGATGAAGATAGATATACTAAATTTTTTGGTTCTTTGGTTTATTTAAAACAACCGGATCCTAAATATTTGTCTGTTTATCCTCCCCTTTCTGGAAGAGCTTTTATGTCACCAGGATTTGCAGGAACAGAACTTGTTATTGACCCATTAAATAAAATTACTTTATTTGTGGCTTCTCCGAGACTTCATAATAGAATTTATCATGTGGATAAGTCACAAATAAGTAACATTAAAATTGATGAACATAATAAGAAAACTTTTTTAATGCCTGATGGAAGTGAAAAAATAATATGTAGTGATTATGCAAAGTCTAAAGAAGCTCTTGTTACTTTAGCACTTGATTTAGCCTTACAATATCAATTACTTGAACAATTAGTTACAAATGAAAAAGAAATGCATTTAGTTAGAGAACTAAATTAACATTTCTTTTTTTAATCTCTATTTTCATAAGATAATAATTTTTCAATATCTTCTTTTGTTAGTTCTGATATAATATTTTTATCTCTTGTTTCTCCATCAATTAGTTTGTCACTTAAAAGCTTTTTCTTATTTTGAAGTTCTAATATTTTTTCTTCAATTGTTCCTTTGGTTATAAGATGAATTACTTCAACAGTGTGAGTTTGACCTATTCGATGAGCTCTATCAGTTGCTTGATTTTCAGCTTGAGGGTTCCACCATAAGTCCAAATGAATTACAACATCTGCGGATGCTAAATTTAAACCGGTTCCTCCAGATTTTAACATTATTAAAAATACCTTTATATCATCATTATTATTAAAGTTCTCTACCATTTCCATTCTCATTTTTGATGGAACTGAACCATCTATCATATAAGTTTTAATTTTTAATTTATTTAAATGTTCTTTAACTATATTTAAAGCCGTTTTAAATGATGAAAATATTAATACTTTATGATTATTTTTTGTATATTCGTTTACAATATTTTCTAGCTCTTCTATTTTATTGGAACCATCTTGGTAATTTTCATAAACTATACTTGGTTCAATACATATTTGTCTTAATTTAGTTAAAAGTTGAAGAATTAAAAATCTTGCTTTATTCATGCCTTCTTCTTTAATTATTTTTTCCATTTCTTCTTTTACTCTGTTAAGTTCTGCTACATATAGTTTCTTTTGTTCATCTTTTAAATCAATATATATGTTATTAATTAATTTTTCAGGAAGTTCTTTAATTACATCAGTTTTCTTTCTTCTTAAAATAAAAGGATTTATTTGTTTGCTTAAACCTTTTATTAAATTTTCACTTTCTTCATCAAAATCTTTTATTTTATATTTACTTTGAAATTTAGTTAAATTTGCTAAATATCCAGGCATAATGAAATCAAATATGCTCCATAATTCAAGAATTGAA
This sequence comes from uncultured Erysipelotrichaceae bacterium, assembly GCA_902797105.1. Lineage (GTDB taxonomy): Bacteria > Bacillota_I > Bacilli_A > RF39 > UBA660 > Onthocola_B. Next base: position 3,482 of record CADBRL010000010.1, on the reverse strand, counting down.
TTCTCAAGGGGAGTTCCTGTTAAAGCAAATTTAGTTTCTGCTTTTATTTTTTTAACTACTTTAGTGATGCTAGCATGATTATTTTTAATATTTTGAGCTTCATCAATTATCATGGTGTTGAAATTTAAATTTTCATAAAGTGCTTCATCTTCACGAAGTAATCCATAAGTTGTAATTATAACGTTATATTTATTTATATTGTTTAGTATATCTTTTCTTTTGTCTTTAGAACCTAAACAAATAACTTTTTTTATTTCATTTGCAAAACTATCAAATTCGTGTTCCCAGTTGTATGCAAGTGATGTTGGTACCACAATTAAAAATTTAGATGAAGGATTATCTTTTAGCATTTGTTTTAGATAATAAATAACTTGAATAGTTTTACCTAGTCCCATTTCATCTGCTAAAATACCTCCGAAACCAGTTTTGGCTAAATTGTATAACCATTTTACCCCAGTTAATTGATAATCACGAAGAATACTTGTATCATCAAGGGTTAACTTGCTATCTTTATATTCATAAAAGTTTTTAATAAAATTATCAAATAAATTATCTGTGGAAATAATTCTATATTTTGTTTTCTTTAAACTATCTAAATATATAGCTCGATATTTTAAAATACTACCTTTTCCATTTATAATTTCTTCATCAGTAAGTTCTAAATCTTCAGCTAAGTTGTTTAATTCTTGTAAAGCTTCATCTTCTAAATTTAAAATATCACCATTCTTAAGTCTATAATACTTTTTCTTGTTTTTCATGCTATCAAAAATACTTACTAATTCTTCACTTTTTATATCACCAAGATTAAAGTTATAACTTAGAATATTATCTTGTCCAATTCCAAACATTGAGGAAATGGATGTTTTTTTCTTAATTTTAATATTCTTAAATTTTTCAGTTGTAAATATTTCATATTTAGTTGCTAGTTCTTCAAGACCATTTTCTAAAAATTCTATTTCTAATTCAATATCTTTTAATATTAATTCATTTTTATCTATATAAAATCCATGTTTTGCAATATCATTTAAAACTTCAGTTTCATAATTTGTATCACGAAGAACTTCACTTGATTTATTGAAATAATCTATTTCTTTATTGTCATAATCAAATACTATATATGCCAAAACTAAATCATTTCTAATATCAAAATATAATTTTGTTTTAATTACACTTGGTAGTGTTATATCATCTACTGAAGCATCTATCTTTAAGTTTTTACGTATTACATTTAGTAAGCCCTTGTTAAATGTGTCTATATTATCTTTGGAAATAACTAATTTATTTATTTCACTTTCATTTAAAGTTTCAATTAATTCTTGTTCTTTTTTATCTAAATGATATAATTTACCTTTGTAAAAAACATATTCATAATCATCATCAATTAATGGTTTTATATTTTCTAAGTCAAAATCAAGTTCATAATTATTATCTTTTTTTATTAAGTTTGTATCAGCAGGAAAATATTCGTTTATGCCATCTACTTCATAATCATTAACTACAAATTTAACATCTTTTAATTCATTTAAAAGTTGTTTTAGCTGTCTAGTGGAAAAATAAATAGATCGTACATCATTAAATGTTTTAAAATAAGCATTCATTATAGCTTTTGCTTCTTTATTTAAATAGTATTTGCTAGGTTCATATGTCAAATTTTTACCAAAATATACTTCTCCTTCACCAGTTTCGTAAACAGTTTTAAATGCTGAAGCATGGTTTCCTAAAGTATATAATTTATCACATCCAAGCATAATTTTAATACTACATATTGTTTGATCATAATAGTAATAATAGTTTTTTTCTCTTTTGGTTATTGTTAAAAATAGTTTAACATTTAATTCTTTTTTTATAACATTTTCTTTATTTACAAATTTATCAAGTATATTATTTGATACTTTGGTAATATCTAATATAAGATTATTAAATAACTCATCAGAATTATTTATTAATACGGCGGCGATATGTTTACAACTTCTGGTGCTTCGATATTCTCTACAATCGCATGCTGTTCTTAATATTTTTTTACCATTTTCTATAACAAGTGCTACATCATAAAATGTTGGTTTTTCTTCATCGTCTACCTCATACCAGAAATAATTAACTTTACCAGTAATACCTAAGGTTTCTTTTTTATTTAAAGATGTTATTTTATTAACATCATATTTTTTGCCATCAATAATATCATTGGTGTGAACAAATGACGTTATATTTGTTTTATTAATGAGTTTTTCCACTACTTCTGATTGCATAAATTTACCTCTATTTCTTTATAATAACATATAAAATTTTTATGTACAATTGTTTTATATTATTTTGTGCAAATTTTTTATTTCCAAACTAAAAGAATCACCTAATGGTGACTCTTTATATTTAATTAGTCAAATAAGAATTTTACTATTCCTGTTACACTATATCTAGCATTTACATCTGGATTTAATAATGCCATTGGTTCTGGTCCTTCATATTCATGTCCATCTACAGAAAATACAAGATATACATTATCAGTTATTTCTTCTTTTGAATATGCTACTTGTAGAAATCCACTAGACATAAAAGTTAATTTATTGAAACTATCCATGTAAGCCATTTTTAAGACATCATTAACTTTGATACCTATATATTTATGAGCTTGTTTATATATTCCGTCATCCATTATGGCTTGAAAGCTATAAACATCTAAATCTTTGCAATCAACATCTGTTATAGTGTTATCATAGATACCTGATACTAGAATTGAAAATTTTGGTAATTTGTAATCAATTTTTTCAATTTTTTTAATTCCAATAGTTTCAGTTAATTTATCATAATCTTTGTTAACTTTATTTTTATAGATTAATAAACTGCTAAGCGCTATGATTAAAACTATTACTATGCTTGCTATGATAATTGTTTTTTTCTTCATACTATCTCCTTTACTATTTTTATGTTTTGTCATTATTTTTTCTTGCCACCAGAAACTTCATAAAGATTTTTTCCGCTTGAGTTTTTCCAATTTCCTGATCCTGAGTCAAATGAGCATCCACTACCACAAGAATTATTCTTTTCTGCTAGCCTTTGATTTTCTCTATGTAATCTATCTCTTTCTGCTTGATTTGTTGTATTGTGCCATGCTTCAGAATTTTTCTTCATTTGACAAGAAGTGTTACAGCTTGATGAGTGAGATCCTCCACCTGATGAACCACCTCCACCATATGAACTACCTCCACCAGAATAACATGACTTGTAATATGCAGCACCATTATTTGTTGCGTGATCGTATACAGCTGATTTATTTCCAGCAGCATCTACAGCATAACTGTATAATCTAAATGTTGTTCCGCATGAATAACTATATGTTGTTTGACTTGATGAAAAACAACTATCAGTATTAGTAGGTACTTTACCTGTAGTTACACAAGTATAAACTGTTACATTTCCTGATCCACCAGCATTATCTGTGTAACTTGGTTTACTTACTGAACCTTGTCCAATTGATCCTCCGCTTG
>CADBRL010000009.1 GCA_902797105.1 uncultured Erysipelotrichaceae bacterium | reverse complement strand
TAATAAAATTACTTTCATTTAAAAGACCTCCTTAAGTAAACAATATTATATCATTTTTATAACAAAAAAACAATTTCAAAGTGCAAATTTTGCACTTTGAAATTTAAAATCTAAAATATATAAATGGATTATAGCTCGATGCCAAAATACTTATAATACTAAGTAAAAACATTATCATTATAATTACATCACTCATTTTATTTTTCTTATCTAGCATATTTTTAAATATTGGTGTGCAAGCAAATATAGCTAAAACAAATATAGTTATTGTTCTTACCTTTATTATTTGCAAGCTGGTAAAAACACTTAAGTCACCCAAACCATTGGCACCAAATAAAGTTTTAATTGCTTCCACCAAAGTACTTGTATCAGTAAAATAAAATATTATAAAACCAAAAGTAACTAAACTAAATGTATAAATATGACCTAAAACTTTAGGCAATTTTTGAATATTTTTAAATACAAACTTTTCTAAAACTAATAATACAAAATAGAAAAGACCCCAGAAAACAAAATTCCAACTAGCACCATGCCAAAGTCCAGTCAAAGCCCACACCACAAATAAATTAAATATATGACGCATCATTTTACATCTATTACCACCCAAAGGAATATAAACATAATCCCTAAAGAATGTAGATAATGAAATATGCCATCTTCTCCAAAAATCAGTTATACTGCGAGCAATATATGGATAATTAAAGTTTTCTAAATAATTAAATCCAAGCATTTTACCAAGTCCAATTGCCATATCACTATAACCACTAAAGTCAAAATATATTTGGAAAGTAAATGCTATACCACCAACGAGCATACCAATAACGCCTAACTCTGCGATATTAGATGCAAATAAAGTATCAGCAACATAAGCTAGCTCATTAGCAATTACAACCTTTTTAAATAGTCCAATAACAAATCTTCTTATTCCAGTTGCAAAATTTTCTACGTTTTCACATCTATCATCAAGTTCACTATTTACAGTTTCATATCTAACAATAGGTCCTGCAATAAGCTGAGGAAAAGCACTAATATAGCATCCTAAATTAATAATACTTTTTTGAACATCGACTTTTCCCTTATAAACATCAATAACATAAGTAAGTATTTGAAATGTATAAAAACTAATTCCTATAGGTAAACTTATACTTAAAAATTTAATATTTAAATTAAACAAATTATTTATATTATCTAAAAAGAAATTAGTATATTTAAATACAAAAAGCAAGCCTAGATTAAATATTAAACTGGTTATTAACCATTTCTTTTTACTATTACTTTTATCCATTACTAAAGCTATATAATAATTAACTAAAATAGATAATATCATTAAAAGAACATAAATTGGTTCTCCATAACCATAAAACATTAATGAAAATATAAGAAGAACTATATTTCTTGTCTTTCTTTTTTTAGGTACAAAATAACAAATTAAGAATATTGGAAGAAAACAAAATAAGAAAATTAAACTAGAAAATACCATTATTTTACTCTCCCTTCAAAATCATAATTATATTGATCAAATATACTTGAACCACCATCATACAAGAATAATACTTTAGAAATATTATTATCACTAACATACTTACTTAAATTAAACCCTTTATTTTTATATTCATCATATCTTAAATTAATAACATGTGTTTTATTAAAAGAACTAGCTATTAAATAATCAATTTGCCAAGAATAAGAATCACCAACAATAAGTAAATTTTCTTTATTATCATCATGATAATCATAAACTACGTTCCCATATTGTCCATTAAAATATTGAACATAATAATCATAATATTTATAATTTCTATCAAGTCTTATTTCTCTAGGTTTAAATAATTTATCAGCTTCTTTACCATTTACATATACATCATAATCTAGTTTTATATCAACATCACTAATATAATCATTTATACTATCATTTAAAGCAGTTTTAGCAAGAGAACCATAATATTTCTTTTCTTTATGTTCTAGAGCATTTAAATCATTTAATTTTTGAATACCTAACAAATCACAAATATCTTGATAACCATCTAAAGCACCATAAATTGTCCAATGATGATCAGTTTTATAAAAATACTTTTTATACTCATCTACACTTGTAACATTCATAACTCTAGTATTTATTTTACTATCAAGTTTATTAACAAACTCATCAATATACCCACTTAGATTATTTTCTTTTAATTTAGTAAATTCATATCTCGTAGGTATATAAATATTTACATTTATTCCTTTATTACTTAGATCATTAAAAAACTTAACTTGTTTTTCTAATCTTACATCTAGCTCTTCATCACTATACTTATTTGTTAAATAATAAAACTCATTTACTTTATCATAAAATATATATTCACCATCACTATTTGTTTTTATAGGTACATCCTTAAACAATAACTTATTACTTACAAAATTTACTCTTTGATACAACGTATTTAAATTACTATACAAAGGAAAATAATTAATAACTTTATTTTCAATATTGTTTTCTATTTTACCAACAATATTATTTAACTTATCCACAATATTCTTTTCAATATTTCCTTTATATTCAGAAAAGTTATCCATATTCATACTCATTATTCCCATTTTAACAAGTACAAATTTACTTGGAATACATAAAAATACACCAAATATTACTACTAAGAATGTTACTACTAATCTTTTATCTTTTTGCATATTTTATCTCTCTTTCTTTTACAACAATTATGTCACATTAGTGCTGACGAACTGAACGGGTCTGAACGGAACTGAACGGGTTTGAACGGAACTGAACGGAACTGAACGGAATTGAACGGGTCTGAACGGAACTGAACGGAACTGAACGGGTCTGAATCAAATTAATTTTTCATAATATACTTTCCCTTATTATCAAACTTCGAAGTCCCAGTCCACACTATCAATTTTTTATCAACTAATTTATTTAACATTTTTACAGCAGTAGTTTTACCTCTATTAATTATTCTTGAAGCTTCTTCAGAATTTATTTCTCCTTTATCAAATATAGTAGTTATAATTTGTTTTTCTAAGTAGTTTAACCCTTCCCACGTTTTTTGAATTATATCATTTTTCAATAGACTTTCTTCTTTTCTCTTTCTTCTCATAACAATATTGTTTTCAAGAACAAGCAAGACAGAATTACTATCCGGCTCAGAATATATTGGTTCTTTCAAGAAATACTTTTGCATTTCACTATAAATTCTTTTTACGCCCTCATTCAATTCTCTTACAATTCCCATTTCATTTAAAACTCTCGCAATTTGTGGATTTCTAGAATATCTTTTTGTCATCATTGTATCTAAAGTAACAAAACCACTAAGTCTACCAGGCGAATAGATTTCCAACCTATCATCAAATAATTTAACTGTTATATGTTCTCCACTATTGCTGTAATCTCTATGTGTCACAGCATTTACAAGTCCTTCATACCATGCAAATTCAGGATATTCCGGTACAGTTTCAAATATTCCTTCAGGATTCAAATGAGTAAATTCTCTAAGTTGCGAACCAATAAAATCCTTAGCTTGTTCAACACTTTTATATAAACAAGAATCAAACGTTTTGTCTTTGACCAGATTCATCTCAGTTCCAACTTTAAATTCATTGCCTTCAAATTTTAACACACGAATTCTTGCACTTGGTAAATACAATGAAGGATTTTTTCCAAACAACAACATTCCAGCTTTTGTAAGATGTAATTGACCATGTTTTTCTCTTAAAAAAAAACCTCTTGCTTTTAATATTTGTTCTGTCGGTACATCTGTACCCAATCTTTTCTTATACAGTTCAATCATATCTTCGTCAATGTCTTCAACAGAAGAATCAAATAAAATTTCAGTTTCAAAGTCACGTTCTCTTCTTTCATACTCTAAACTCTTAATTTGATTTGTTGTTAATTTTATTGAAGAATCTTCTTGTCTGCAATAAACATCATCTTTATTATTCCTAACTATATAGTTTATAGCAGGTTCAATGTGAAATAATAAAATATTATCATTTTCATTTTTTGAATTTTTAATAGCAATTAACTCACATTCATAAACTGGTGATGGATTCAAATAACCAGTAACAACTTTTTGAAGTTCATTTAACTTTTTTAAACCACATGCATTAAACCCCTCAATTACTCCAGCATCAGTTATTCCGACAACAATAACTCCACCATTTGCATTAGCAAAAGATGCAATTTCATTTGCTAAATCTTGCAATGAAATTTTTGCTCTCTTTCTATCTAAATATAAACCTTCTGGAGTATTTGTTAAATAGTCAAGAGTTAAAATTGTATTTACTTTTGATATATTCATAATAAGTATGCCGATTAGACAAGTCTCGGCTCTGCCTCCCTTTCTTCTATTTGAGAGATTTGTCCTATTTCTCTCAAATAATCATCATGCCTTTTTCTAAATAGATATTAAAACTTAAATTAATTCAATGCATTACGTCTACAATCATTTTATCACAATTAATAATTTAAGTATAGAAAAACTCACCCAAAGGTGAGTTAAATTATTTAACAAATGGTATTAAAGCCATAAATCTTGCATATTTAACTTGTTCAGCAATATGTCTTTGATGTTTGGCACAAGCACCAGTCATTCTTCTTGGTAAAATCTTGCCTTTATCATTAATATATTTATTAATAATCATAACATCTTTATAATCTACGCTTTTTCCAGCACACATTTGACATATTTTCTTTTTCTTACGATAAAATTCTGCCATTATTCTTATCCTCCTTTAATTAAAATGGTAAATCATCACTACTTAAAGTAAATTCATCTCCAAAGTCTTTATAAGGATCTTCACTAATATCAGTTGTTTCAACAGCACTAGGTGTTGCTGGAGCCCCAGGACTATATGCTGCATTATTATTACTAGCTGGAGCACTATATCCTGCACCTGCCGGAGCATTTGCACCATCATTTCTACTTCCTAAGAATTCAAAATTATCTACTACAACATCTGTTGTATATCTCTTAGTTCCATCTTGTGCATCATAACTACTATTTCTAATTCTACCTTGAACTAAAATCATTTGTCCTTTACGGCAATATCTATTAATAGTTTGAGCACTTCTATTAAAAGCTACACAATTAATAAATTCAGTTTCTCTTTCACCATCACGGCTAACAAAGTCACTTTGACAAGCTAGTGAAAATCTTGATATTTCCATATTACTTTGAGTCATTCTTGATTCGGGATCTCTTGTAAGTCTCCCAGTTAATATTACTTTGTTCATAATTATTCTCCTTCAACTTTGATAATTAAATGTCTTAAAACATTTTCATTAATAGAAACTTTTCTATCAAATTCTTGAAGGGTTTCATGTGTTACTTCAACAGTCATAACATAGTAGTATCCACTAACTTCTTTTTTTATAGGATAAGCTAATTTCTTTCTACCCATTTCTTTGAATTCGATAACTTTAGATGGTTTCTTGTTTATTAATTTTTGTAAATCTTCACTAGTCTTTTTAATAGTTTCTTCATCTAATGTAGACTTAACTATAAACATAATTTCATACTTAGTCATCAATATCCACCTCCTTACGGTCTTTTCGGCTTCGTTAGAAGCAAGGAGTAATTTCTTTACTCGCAAGTATTATAACAAATATATATTCAAATTACAAGCAAAATTGCATATTTTTGCACAAAAAAAAGCAAGCTTTCTGCAGCTTGCTTTCTAGTTATCAATTGTCTTCCATTCCGTATTTCCACACTTAGTACAAATTCTAGGTGCTAAAACCTTTTTGCCTTTTGGAAGCTTCATACCAGTATCTATTTTACTACAAAGTAAACCAGACTCTGGATCAATATATGCTACACCAAACTTAGCATCACTACAACAATTACATTCTTTATCTTTCATATTTTTCCTCCACTTATATTATGGATTAAACAAAATTTAATATACTTATTTTTAAAAAGTTTTGCGGTTGCAACCGCAAAACTTTTACTTTTTCTATTTTTTGCGATTATAACCGCAAAACTTTCAAAATTATTTTATTTAATTTTTAAGTGCAGTTATTGGCACAACAACAACACCATCAGGACGTTTATAAATAGCATTTGATAAACCGCAAATAACACAAAGTACTTTTGGTTCTATGCCGCCTTCATTCTTTATAGACTCTTTTAACTCAAGTAAATTTTGAGCAGCTTCTTCAATTTTATTAGCACCAAGTTTAATTTCAAATGCACACCAAGAACCATCTTCGAGTTCAATGACTTGATCAATTTCTCTATTTTTATAATCTTGATAGTGATAAGTTTTTGCCCCAAAAGAATCAGCATATATTTTTAAATCTCTTTCTACCATTGATTCAAAAATAAAACCAAAGTTAACTAAATTATTTAACAATCCATCTTCTGAAAGGTTAAGAAGAGCACAAGCGAGCGATGGATCAGCAAAATGTCTTTTTTCTTGTTTTTTTACTCTAAGACCAGATCTAACATTAACAGAAAATGGCTCATCATTATCAAATAAATATAACCTATCAAGAGCATCAAGATAAGATGAGATAGTTTCAGTATCTATATTTTCCTTATCATGTTTGACAATATCATCTTTTAATTTATTTATTGAAGCAGTTGTACACTCATTTCTAGCTAGTGATTTTAATAAAAGCCTAACTTTTTCTTTATTTCTTTTTGTACTATCTAACCTATCAAGATCATCTTCTATAATTAAATCTATATAAGATTTTAAAACAAGTATAGAATCTTCAGAACTTAAATTAATATTAGCGGGCCATCCGCCTCTTATTGCTAAATGTGCTAATTTTCTAATATCCACATCGCCAGTCATCTTAGCTATAGACTTACCATTACAAATATCTTCTAGTGAAATATCTCCAGTAGAGTCACCTGTTTCATACAAAGACATAGTTCTTAGATGTATTTTGCAAAATCTTCCAGCTCCAGAATGAAGTATTCCATTTCTATTTGGTGTAGAAGAACCTGTCAAAATATATTGCCCTTTTAAACCATTTTTATCAATATCATATCTAATTTCATCCCATAAATTAGTAGCAAACTGCCATTCATCAATCAATCTAGGTTTTTCTCCATCAAGTATTACCATTGGACTAATTTTAGCAAGTTCAATCATATTAGAGTTATCATCATTACCTTTTCGAAGTAAAACCTCACTCTTAGCATGATGTCTTGCAATCCAAGTTTTTCCACAATATTTTGGTCCTTCAATTACTACAGCACCAAACAATTTCATATATCTGTCAATTTTTTTATCGATTACACGTGGTATATATTCATTCATTTCCATTTTTTTCTGTCTCCTTACACAAACATTATAGCAAGTAAACTATGCACAGTCAAGCAAAACAGGTCACATTTTT
>CADBRL010000008.1 GCA_902797105.1 uncultured Erysipelotrichaceae bacterium | reverse complement strand
ACTGCATATAATAAATATTTTCATATATTTTGCTCCTTATAGTTTCATTATAACATAAAAACAGAAAATTTTTTATACTTTTAAATTTGACTTTTAGCCACATTTATGTTATTATGTATTTAGCAAAGAAAATTTGCATATAATAAAAAAATGGAACATCCGGTTTTTAGCGAGATTGGATGCTACCAATAATGTGGATGGCATCTAAATCAACCTCGTTGATTTAGATGCTTTTTGTTAGATTGCTAACACAAAAACAATTATTAGCAAACATACTATGATGAAGAACAACATAAGAATAAACAAATCCTTTATGTTCATTAACATCACCTCTCTTTCAGTTCCAAAACTTTAAAAGAGGTAGCATCCAATCAAACAGGATGTTCCATAAATTAATTATATTATTAAATAGTTTCAAAAGCAAGAAATTTAAGCCACTTTATAAAATTTATAACAATTAGATAAAAATATGTATATACAAGTATATACATATTTGTTTTTAGCAACCTTTTAACTATTAATTTTATAATTCTTGTAAAAATTTGCTTATAACAAAAAAAGTGCCGAAGCACTATTTACTTTTCTTTGGAAATAATATATCTCTAACACTATAGAAATATTGGGCACCAGATATAACTGAAAGTATTACTGCAGCTATAAGTAAAATATCTGCAACTGGGAAACCAATAAGTTCAAATGGTAAATTATAAAACATTGTAAGGGTAAGTCCACTCATCATACAAATTGTTTTAAGTTTTCCCATAATTGATGCTGCCACAACTTTTCCATTTTGTCCTGAAATCATCTTACATGAGTCAACAACAATATCACGAGATATAATAACAACTGGAATTACAATAGAAATAATTCTATCATAAGCAAGTATTACTAAAAGCCCATTAACAAGTAACTTATCTGCAATGGCATCCATTACTTTTCCAAAATCTGTTACCATATTATTTTTACGAGCTAAATAACCATCCAAAAAATCTGATGTTGAAGCTATTAAAAATATTATACCTGCAATTATATATTTTAAATTAACAGTAATTGTTGCTACTTGATAAACAGGAAACTCAACTCCTAAGCTATACCAAGGCACTAAAAGCATTACAAGTAACAATATCGATAAAAATATTCTAGCCATTGTTATTCTATTTGGTAAATTCATATACTTCCCTACTTTCCATAACTTATTGTATCAGTACTACTTCGATTAATTGTAACTTGTTTTACTGACCAAATAATTGCAAACATTACAAGCAAAAATATAAATGCATAAATGGTAATATATACCCACTTATTATATTTCTTAGCTTGTTTTGTATATGGTGATGAAATGATATCATCTTTTTTTTCTTCTTTGATTTTAAGTTCAATTGTTTTTTCTATTTCTTTAATAGGTATTTTAGAAGTATATTCAAACATATACTCATTAAATTCATCTATTAATTCTTGTTCATCTAAACCTAGATATTTAGCATAACTTGATATATATTCTTTAAGTTCAAATATATCTTTAAATGCTCCGGTTCTTCCATCCTCGATATTTTCAAGTATTTCTACTTTTATACCTAGATCTTTACTTGCTTCATTTAAACTAACACCTGATGACTCCCTTGCATACTGAAGCTCCTCACCAATTTCGTTCAAAATTTTTTCACTCCTTTTTTAATTCAAAAATAAAAAATAATCTTAATAAGCCATGTTTTGTTCTTCATAAAGAAGAGGCAAATATTTATCTTACATTTCTGCACCCAAAGCAAATTCATTTCTTTACTTTAAGCTCCCCTACCATAATTTGGGTTTCTCGCTTGCGGGGTTTACCACGTTCCACCTACAAAGTTTCCCTTGTAGCTCGTCTCTTTGGCACTTTTATATCTAATAAAACCATTTAAGGTTTCCTCGAAGCCATAAACTTTCGCTTTCTTAGGTTATTTTTTCCCTAAGCACAAACACTACAGACATCGCAGTCTGTGCGAGCATGGACTTTCCTCTACATTATAAAAATGCAGCGTTTACCTAAAAAATT
>CADBRL010000007.1 GCA_902797105.1 uncultured Erysipelotrichaceae bacterium | reverse complement strand
TGCAAAATTATCTTGATTTATACTAAAAGATATTGCACTTCCATTTGAAAATGTAAATGTATCCACAGTATTTGCATTAACTTTGATATCCGCTACAGCTGGATCTCCAACTTGAGCTTGAAAATACGCATATGTTGCCCCCAAGACTAAAGCTGCTAAAGCAACTAAAGATATTATGCTTAGAATAATTGGCTTTTTCTTTTCCATATGAAATACTCTCCTTCTACCATAAATTAATTATATAATAATTTAACGCTTTATTCAATTGTTTTTTAAAAGTTATTGCCAAAAATATATTTTTAATGTAAAATTAATATAGAGAGAAGGTATAAATATGGAAGATATTAACAATATTGATTATACTATAGATAGTATGTTTAATAGTGATGGTACTATTAAAAAAAGAACTGATACAAAAGTTATTCCTAATGAAAATAATAGAGTTAATAAAGTAATTGATAAAAGTACTAAATGTAGACCAGTTAAGAATACAAAAAAATCTAGACAAAAACCTAGAGGTACTAGTGATTTAGCTAAAAAAGCTATTATCTTTATTGCTCTTGGAGCAGGACTTACTATCGGAGCTCATGAATTTAAAACTCAAACTGACATTTATAAGGGTACTTTAGATGTTAAAGGTGATATTGGGACATCGGTAACTAGTAACACAGAATACTATGGGTATAATCAAAATGAAGAAAAACCATATTGGGATTATGATACAGAAAATATAGCTAAAGATATTTTAAATGAAAATAAAGAATATGATATTGATACAAGAATATATGGTTGCTATACTCATTTAAATGAATATCAAAAAGAAGAATTTATGGATGGAATATTTAAGAAAATGAGTAAATTAATAAGTGAAGCTCCAGAAAATTATAATGAAGATGAAATAAAGAGTTGTTTACATAGTTCATTTAGTGAATATTTAGACAGTAAAGGTGTTACTTTAGAAGATTATAGTAAAATAATGGAAAAAGTAATCAGAGCATATGCTAAAGAAGAGATAAATGAAGAAGAAATAAGTAACTTACTCGGAGAATTAAACGGAGGTTCAAGATGAATGAAGAAGTAAATATCATAACTTTAGATGATGGTAAAGATTATATGGTTACTGATGAATTAGTTATTAATAATGTAAAATATTTACTATTAACAAATGAAGATGATGTTGCAGACTTTTGTATTAGAAAGATAAATAATATTAATAATAGTGAATATTTAGTTGGACTTAATAATAAAGATGAAGTATTAAATGTTTTAAAAGAATTTGCAAAGAAAAACCACGATTAATCGTGGTTTTTTAGTTTATTCTTCTCTTAGTTTAGCACCGCATCTTTTTTCAAGTGATTTTAAGATACTTGCCATTTTTTCATTTATTTCTTCCATTGTCATGGTACTTCCCTCATTTATCATTCTTACTTTAAATGTAACTGATTTTTTACCTTCAGGAATTTGATTACCACGATATACATCAACAAATTCTACTTCTTTTACTTTATTTTTTATAGTTTGATGTATGATTTCCCAATTTACATCTTCATCAACGATAATAGATAAGTCTTTTTCTACTAAAGGTAGTTCAGGTAATCTTTCATACTTATTATCACGAGATGCAAATGGCACTAGGCTATCTAGATTAAGTTCAAACATAGCTACATTTGTTCTTTTTATTTTACATTCATTCATGGTTTTAACATTTAAAAGTCCAAAATAACCAATTACTTCATCATTTAATTTTATACTTAAGTAAGCATTAATATCAGCCCAGTTTGGTTTTTCATCCTTTTCAAGTGTTATAGCTTCCATATGGGTGTATCTTGCCATATTTTCTAAAACACCTTTTAGTTCATAGAATATTTTCTTAGCATCTTTACCTACGATAGCACCAGTTAAAGATTTATGTTGAACTGGAAGTATTTCATCATTACTTGATGGTCTATAGTCGCCTTTTCTATAAACTTCAGATACTTCGAATATTTTAAATTCATCATAATATCTTAAGTTTTTAGAAATTGCTTCAAGAGCACCTGGAACAAGTGACTTACGAAGTATTGCTAGTTCTGGAGCTGGTGGTGTTGCAAGTCTTATGGCATCAGAAGTATCTATTCCTGCAGCTTTTATATATTTTTCATCAATCCATGGATATGTAAATATTTCATAAAAACCACATCTATATGCTAAATATTCCATAATTCTTTTTTCAAGTAAAACTTTTCTTTGATTAATGGAATGTTCTAATGTTATTGTTATTGGTTTAGCTTCGAATGAGTCAAATGATAGAATACGAGCTATATCCCCCATAACATCATCTTTGATTGTGACATCACCAGTTGATCTATATGTTGGAACAACACATGTATAAATGTCATTATCTAAAGTGACTTCATAACCTAAAGATGTAAGTATTTGTTTAATTACATCATCACTTATTACTTTACCTAATCTTTCATTTAAGAATTTTCTACTTACTTCAATAACATTTTTCTTTGTTGCACTTGGACATACATCATTATATTTAACAATCTTACTTTCTGGGAATATTTCTTTTATTAAAGTAAGAGCCAAACTTAAACCTTCATCCACTCTTTGTGTATCAATTCCTTTTTCAAAGCGCATTGAAGCATCTGTTTTTTCTGCAAATCTTTTGCCAGTTTTTCTAATGGCTGTTGCACTAAATGATGCTACTTCAAGAAGTACTCCTTTTGTATCAGGTAAAATTGAGTCTTTTTTACCACCACGAATACCAGCTAGTGCTAAAGGTTCATCCTTATCACAAATAACTAAATCATCTTCAGTTAAGCTTATAGAGTTATTATCAAGAAGTAATAATTCTTCACCTTTCTTAGCATTTCTAACAACTATTTTTTCACCATCAACATGAGTTTTATCAAAAGCATGAAGAGGTTGTCCAGTTGCTATCATAACATAATTTGTTATATCAACGATGGCATTTATTGGTCTAAGTCCACATTTAACTAGAGCTGCTTGCATCCAAATTGGAGCTTTTCTTTCGTCAATTCCATCTATTTCTACCGCAACATATCTACTGCACTTATTTGTTTCTTCAATTTCAACATTGTACTTAGGTAAATTTTTATCTATATCATAGCTTTCTATTTTTCTAAGTGGCACATTATAAATAGTACTTAGTTCTCTAGCTATTCCGTAATGTCCCCATAAATCTGGTCTATTTGACAAAGATTTATTATCTATTTCTAAAACAGTATCATTTAGGTCAAGAACATCAGCGATATTATCACCAGGTGCACAATCTATGCCTTTTAAATCAATAATTTCAGCTTCATCCATTTGAGGAAAGAAATCACTTAAGAAAACTTCTTCAGCAGCACAAATCATACCAAATGACTCTTCACCACGCATTTTAGTTTTTTCAATTTTTACTGGTTCTCCTTGTCCATGCCAAACTACTACTGCACCAGGCTTACAAACAACTACATATTCACCAGCATATAGGTTAGAGCCACCACATACTATTTGAACAGGTGCATCTTCACCAATATCAACAATACAAACACGTAATTTATCAGCATTTGGGTGAGCTTTTACTTCTAAAATTTTACCTACGATAATATCATGGAACTTCTCACCGACATTTAGAGCTCCTTCAACTTCAACAGTTCTAAGTGTCATGTCATAAGCAATTTTATCATTAGTTATATTTTTAGGTAAATCAACATATTTTTTTATTAAATTTAAACTAACTCTCATTTTTATCCTCCTTACTTAAATTCTTTTAAAAATCTTAAATCACTACTATGGAAAAGTCTTACATCATCTACGCCATAACGCATCATTACAAGTCTATCTAGACCAATATTAATGTAAAAACCAGTCCATTCATCGGGATTTAATCCAGCAGATTTTAGGACATTTGGATGAATTACACCACCAGGCATAACTTCAATCCAGCCATTATGGTTACAAACTTTACAACCTACTCCACCACATACTAAACATTCCATATCAATTTCATAACCAGGTTCAGTAAATGGAAAGAAACCTTCTCTCATTCTTGTATTTATTTTTTTACCAAATACTTTTTCAAGTATTGTTTGGATCATAACCATACCAGATGAGAATGAAATATCTTTATCTACAATTAATGCTTCATATTGATAGAATGCTCTTTCATGTCTAGCGTCAGTTGTTTCATTTCTAAATACTTTACCAGGATAAACAAATCTAGCTGGGGCACCATGCTTTAAAAGATATCTAACTGATCCCCCAGTTAAATGAGGTTTTAAACAAAGTCTTTCAGCACCTTCTTTATCCTCAGTTCCTTCAATCCAATATGTATCCATTGATTGACGAGCTGGATGATCTTTAGCAAAGTTCAAATTATCAAAAGCATATTTTTCACTACTTATATCATCCTCAGTATATACTTCAAAACCAAGGGAAGCAAAAGCTTCATTTAAATCATTACGCATTTGGGTAATTGGATGGAGAGCTCCACTTTTTACCGGTGCACCTGGAATAGTAATATCAATTGGTCTATCCAAAACACTCATATTTGAAATAATTTCTTCTTCCTTTCTAGATAATTTTTCCGCAAATACATTTTTAATTTCAGTAGTAAGCATTCCCACAGATTTTTTTTCATCAGCACTTAAGCTACCCATATTTTTAAATACTTCGGCTAGCTTGCTTTTCTTACCAGTTAAATCTTTTTTAACTTCTTCAAGTTCTACTAAAGTTTTAGCATTTTCTATTTTTTCTAAACCTTTAGTTTTAATTTCTTCTAATCTTTCTTTCATAATAATCCTTTCTTTGATACAAATAAAAACACGAACAAGCTTCTTAAAAGGACGAAGCTTATTCGTGGTACCACCTTTTTTCATAGTATTTCTACTATCTCATTAGATTAACGCTCTTTCACGATTTGACTCCATTATTGAAATTCATTAATTTACCTTTTTCTTGTAGCTCTCAGTTTATAACTACAATTTCCTGTAGAAAGTATTAAATTAACTACTTAGATAATTTCTTCATCAATTACTTCTTGATTATATTACTTTTTTTTATGTTTGTCAAATGTATTTTTAGCCATAGTGACACATAAGTAACCCACTAACTTACATCTCACATAAAATGCATGGTCGGGCTGATTTTCACCTTTCCCATAGCTACATGTAACACATATTTTGTCCTCGGTAAAGTCTACTTTACTATTAGATAATGTAAGTGTAACAAAATGTAGCCATAAACATCTTAAAATTATGACTTTCTATTATACATTTATATTTATGTTGATAACTTAGCATCGGCGGCGCGGGGCGGATACTCCCGCCATCCGCGATAACCTAAGGTTATCACACTACTAAAGTTATTGGTGAATCTTTAGTTCCATATCCTCCAGCATAGGCTACAGAAGCTTTTAGATACAAGACTGGACGGGCACCATACCCACTGTACGCGTTGTACGCGTACAAACGGCCGCGGTTGCCTAAAGTGAACACAGTGTTGCCGTTTGAAGACTTAGGCGCAATTGTCCATTCATCTAATCCCATATACATCCAATTGACACTTTTGATGGCTGCGCCATCATAACCAGAAAGATCAGTTGTCCATGCACTCGGTGATGCTGCATATCCATAATCACTTGCATACATTAATCCTATTTTTGATGTACCATTTTCTG
>CADBRL010000006.1 GCA_902797105.1 uncultured Erysipelotrichaceae bacterium | reverse complement strand
GTATTAGCATTTTTATTGCACCAATGTTATTGTATGTATAATATGTCTTGCGATAAATTTTAATCAAAAAAGTAATAAAACTGTGTTTAAAGATTCAAATAATACGATAGTTGGGAAATTGGAATTTTAGAATTATTTTTGGAACATATACTTTAAAATATAATGAAAATTTAAAAAATTAATAATAACATTATTTTCTATATTAAATACGAACAATAACAATTAAGGATCAGAAACCATGATTCATTATTATAATTAAGTTAATATTTCACTTTTTCTTCACAAGTTTTTTACATTATATCCATTAATTAGGTATATATTTATTTTGTCAGTTGTGATATAATGTTTAAAGTAAAGGCGGTATAGTGTGAAATCAAAAACATTTAAAACATTAGATGAACAAATTGACATACTAACTAAAAAAGGATTAGTGGTTGAAGATATTGAAACTGCTAAAACTGTTTTGTTACGGGAAAATTACTTTTTCTTAAGTGGTTACCGCCATTTATTTATGAGGTCAGATGATAATAAGACTTATCTTGAGGGTACAACATTTAATGAGTTATATTCGATGTTTCTTTTTGATAGACAAATAAGAAATATAATTTTTAAAAATATTTTAATTGTAGAAAATAATTTAAAAAGTATACTTGCTTATACAATGAGTAAAAATCATGGGTTTAAAGAAAATAATTATTTAAATCCAAATAACTTTGTAAGAGATTCAAGAAGAAATAGACAAATTAATGATTTAATTAGAAAAATGAAAAGACAGATAAGTGTTAACGGTAAACAACATAGTGCAACAGCTCATTATATCATTAATTATGGTTATATTCCTCTTTGGGTTGTTGTTAAGGTTTTATCATTTGGAATAGTTGGTGAACTTTATACAATACTTCAATATCAAGATCAAAAGGAAATTGCTGATGTTTTTGGTGTTAGTATTGATAGTATGGTGGATTATTTACCAATTGTTGCTAATTATCGTAATTTATGCGCTCATGAAGACATTTGTTATGTTAATAGAACTCAAAAAGCTATTGATGATACAAAATATCATAAACTGTTGTATATTCCTAAGATAAATGAAGAATATATATATGGGAAGAATGATTTGTTTGCACTAATAATCATTTTAAAACAATTACTTGATGAAGATAATTTTAATTTATTTATTAGTGAAATTAGTTATGAACTTGATAGACTTTCTGGTAAATTAAAGGTAATTAAGATAGAAAAAGTATTACATGAAATGGGATTTCCAAATAATTTTAAAGAAATAGTGAGGTTAGAAAAATGAATGAAGAACAAAACAAACAAAGAAAAAAAATAGTTTATTATTTAATTGCATTTTTTGTAGGATGCTTAGCTATGTATGCTGTTGTGTACTTTTTCCCAACTAGTATAACTGAAAGTATTACTAAACTTGAAAAAGATGTTACAGTTACTGATACAGGTATTGCTGATGCTGTGGAAAAGGTTTATGATGCTGTAGTGGTTGTATCTACTTATAAAGATCAAACTTTGATATCATCTGGTACAGGCTTTGTTTATAAAAAAGATGGTAATAACTATTATATTTTAACAAATCATCATGTTATTGATGGCGGTAATAAAGTTACAGTTACATTTACAAGTAAAGATGTTGAAGAAGCTAAGGTTGTTGGTTCAGACCAATATGCTGATATAGCTGTTTTAAGTTTAAAAAGTTCAAAAGATTTAGCTGTTGCTGAACTTGGTAAGAGTGAAGATTTAAGGGTTGGTGATACAGCATTTGCAGTTGGTGCACCACTTGATACTGCTTATTCTTGGACTGTTACGAGAGGCATTGTTTCTGGTAAAGAAAGAGAAGTTGCTGTTTCCCTTAATAATTCAAGAAGTAATGACTATGTTATGAAAGTTTTACAAACTGATGCAGCAATAAATTCAGGTAATAGTGGTGGACCTTTATGTAATAGTAATGGTGAAGTAATTGGTATTACATCACTTAAACTTGTAAGTAGTGGTGTTGAAGGCATGGGATTTGCTATTCCAATTGAAAATGCTCTTACTAAAGCTGAACAAATTATAAGTGGTGAGTCTTATGAATATCCATATTTAGGTATTCAAATGCTAGATATTACTGATGCTTATAGTTTATATCAATATTATGATTTAATTAAATCTTCTGGTCTTTCTAGTGGTGTTCTTGTTGCAAGTATAGAAAAAGGTAGTCCAGCTAGTAAAGCTAAATTTGAAAAAAATGATATAATTACTAAAATAGATGGTAATGAAGTTAAAAACTTAGCTTATTTAAGATATTATTTGTATCAACATAAAGTAGGAGATACTATTAAAGTTACAGTTTATAGAGATGGAAAAACTAAAGAATTAAGTGTTACTTTAGGAACAAATAAGCAAACAACATAGTTTGCTTATTTAACTTTTTGGAGGGTATATGAAATTAAAAAGATTTGTGGCATATTTAATTGATATTTTACTTGTGGGGTTTATTGCATCATCTATTGCAAGTATTGATGTATTAAATCCTTATTATGATGATTATTTGGATGCTTATGATAAGTTTAATGAAACATTAGATAATATTGATGAAAGTAATGTAGTAGAAGTAGTTACAAGTATTGATTTTACTGATGAATATAGAAGAGTTTTAAAGTATGGATCATGCGCTTCGATTATTTCTGTTTCTTGTTATTTGCTTTATTTTGTTGGTTTTCAAAAATGGAATAAAAATCAAACTATTGGTAAGAAACTTATGAAAATTAAAGTTGTTAATAAAGATGGTTGTGATAATGTAAGTATATGGAGATATGCCGCAAGAACAATATTTGCTTATAATTTGTTTTTTAATAGTTTAGGTATATGTATAGCCTTTTATTTTAGTGAAAAATCTTTCTTAATAACATTTATGGTTGTTAGTTTGCTGGGATATTTAATTACTTATGCTGGTTATTTAATGATTTTGTTTAAGAAAGATGGAAGAGGTATTCATGATATAGTTGGTGCTACTAAAGTTGTGGAGGTAAATGATGTCACTTGTGAAAGTTAAAGAATATCTAAAACAATATGGAAAAGATAAAGAAATAATAGAGTTTAACGAGTCTAGTGCAACAGTTAGTGAAGCTGCACATGCTATTGGATGTGGTGAAGCAGATATTGCAAAAACTTTATCATATATAGTTGATGGTAAACCCATTTTAATTGTCATGGCTGGTGATAAGAGATGTGATAACCATAAATATAAAGCATATTTTCACGAAAAAGCTCATATGATACCAAAAGAAAATTTAGTGGAATTAATTGGTCATGAAGCTGGTGG
>CADBRL010000005.1 GCA_902797105.1 uncultured Erysipelotrichaceae bacterium | reverse complement strand
TACTGAAGAAATAGGTCATTTAGAAATGGTTGCCACTATTGTTTCACAACTTATGGAAAACGCTACAATCGAAGAAATTAAAGAAGCAGGACTTGAAAGTTTCTATACTGAACATGGCAAAGGAGTATTCCCAATGAGTGCTGATGGTGTTGCTTTTGATGCATCAACATTTGCAGTTACTGGTAACCCACTTGCTGATTTAGTTGAAGATATGGCAGCAGAACAAAAAGCTAGAGTTGCTTATGAACATTTAATTGATTTAGCAACAGACCCAAAAGTTATTGAACCACTTCTATTCCTACGTCAAAGAGAAATCATTCATTTTAATCGTTTTGAGGAACTATATAACTATTATAAGGAAAAAGGATATAAATAATATGAAAGCCGTTATGGCTTTTTTGTTATATAAGCACTAATTAAAGTTTATAAAAAATATTAAATTTATAAAGTTGCTGTTTAAAAGTAGATTTTGGTATTAATATAGGCTCCGAGTTAAGCCATATGCACTTTGCCATTGAATTAAACTCTGATGATACACCCAAAAATGATAATATAACGGCAATACCAATCACATCAAAAAAATGGCTATAAACGCATTCCTTTAGAAAAAATATAATTTAGAAAGTTATGGATTTACAACACAAATTAAAACTATAAGTAAAAAAAGAGTTTTTAAAAATAATTATACATATATATGTAGCGACAATCCTATTAAAGATTTTCTAATAAAAAGTGCTTATTTATAATTGACAAAACATATAAAATATAATATAAATGTTATGTAATTAATATTAATTAATTATTGTGTCCCTAGCGGACCTATCAGCCATAGGCTGAATGATTGAGGTCTTAACGACCATATCTGATACCAAAATAGGTATCAGAATTTTTTTGTTTTAAAATTGTTTTTTATTATGGCCAATTTTTCAAAAAAAATCATTTGAATATTTTTTTAAATTAAGGTATAATTAATTAAGGTGATAAAAAATGGCAAAGAAGAAAAAAACTAAAGAAAATAATAACAGCAGTTATAGTGTTGAACTAACTGGTCTTATCCTTATACTCATAGGTATAATTGGTTTTGGCTTTGGATTTATTGGTTCTCTAATTAAAAAGTTTGCAATATTTTTAGCTGGTACATGGTGGATAATTATTTTAATATCTTTAATAATACTTGGTGTTTACATGCTTTATAAAAGAAAAATGCCAAAATTTAGCAGTCCCAAACTAATAGGATTATATATTTTTTTCATTATTTTATTAGTTGCAAGCCATTTTGAATTTTTATCTATAACCCAAAATTCAAAAGAAATTATTATGGAAACATACAATAATTTTATGGAAAGAATATCATCAATAAATGCATCAAATGCTTTAAATACATCTGGTATTACCACTGTGGTAATCGGAGGTGGTTTTATCGGAGCTTTATTTACTGCCCTACTTTATGGATTATTTGGAAAAACAGGTACAATAGTTATTTTAGTTCTACTTGGCATATTTGCATCAGTTCTAACATTTAATTTCAATTTATCAAATATATTTGCTAAAGTATTTATCCTATTTAAAAGAAAGAAAAAAGATAATGAAAATAGCTCAAATGAAGAAGTTATACCGATTAGTAATAGCGATGAAATAAAAGAAATTTCTGAAGTTAAACCTTTAGAAAAAGAAAAAATTATTATAACAAGTATGGAAGAATTAAAAACAAAACCTATTACGCAAGAATCGTTAGAAAAAGATATACCTAAAGAAGATGAAATAACTAATGAAGATGAATACTATCGTTTACCAAAATTTGATGAAATATTTGATAAGCCTAAACCTAAAAAAGTTAATAGTACAACATTTACACAAAGTAATAAAGAAATACTTGAAAGAGTTTTAAGAGATTTTGGTATTGCTGCCAAAGTTGTAGAAATCCATATTGGCCCTGCAGTTACAGAATACGAACTTACTGTTCCACCAGCTACTAAAGTAAATAGAATATTAAGTATTGATAAAGAAATTGCTTTGGCACTCGCTGCTAAAGATGTAATAATACAAGCACCTATTCCAGGAAAAAGTACAATTGGTATTGAAATACCTAATCCTACAATTTCAAGTGTTACTCTAAGAGAAGTTCTTGAAAGTCCACAAAACTTAAAAAGTGATGCTAAAATATGTGCAGCTTTAGGTAAAGATATCATGGGTACACCAAAAGTATTTGATTTAACAAAGATGCCACACCTTTTGGTTGCTGGTTCTACTGGTTCAGGTAAATCCGTTTGTATCAATGGTATCATTGCATCAATATTAATGCGTTATAAACCAACTGAAGTAAAACTAGTTCTTGTAGACCCTAAAAAAGTTGAACTTACAAACTATAATGGTATTCCTCACCTACTTTGTCCAGTTGTAAGTGACCCTAAAAAAGCAAGTTTAACTCTTCAAAGAGTTGTAACCGAAATGGACAGAAGGTTTCAAACATTTAGTGATAAAGAAGTAAAAAATATAACTGGATATAATGAAATGATTGATAAATATAATAAAAAACATCCAGAAAGTCCACAAAATAGAATGCCTTATATAGTTGTTATAATCGATGAACTTGCAGATTTAATGCTTGTTGCATCTAAAGAAGTTGAAGACTCAATTACTCGTATTACCCAACTTGCACGTGCAGCAGGAATTCATTTAATAGTTGCAACTCAAAGACCATCAACAGATGTCATTACTGGTTTAATTAAAAATAATATCCCATCGCGTATTGCTTTTGCAGTTGCATCACAAATTGACTCCCGTACTATTCTTGACCAAAGAGGTGCTGAAAGACTTCTTGGTAAAGGTGATATGCTATATTTTCCAATGGGTGAATCTGCTCCGACAAGAATACAAGGTAGCTTCATAAATGATGATGAAATCAAGAGATTAATAGATTTTTGTAAAAACCAAGGTACGGCTAAATATGACCAAACATTTGAAAATGTAAGTCAAAATACTTCAAGTGGTTCAGGTAACTCCGCTACTGGTGGTGAAGATGATGATGCTTATAATGATGTTGTAGAATTTGCCATTCAAACAGGAAAAATAAGTGCTTCACTAATTCAAAGAAGATTTAGATTTGGATACAACAGAGCAGCTAGAATGATGGATTTACTTGAAGCTCGTGGCATAGTTGGTCCTCAAAATGGTTCTAAACCTCGTGAAGTTTTAGTAAAGTTAGAGAAAAATGATGTCGAAGAATAAGAAAATTATTTAAAAATATAAAAGAATGTGTTATATTATAAAAGAAAGGTATGGTGCTTTATGACAAACACAAAAAATGCAACAAAAACAAAGGAAACTAAAAAAACAGAAACAGAAATTAAAGAAGTAAAAGAAGCCAAAAATATATTCACTTCAAAGAGTTTTATTTTAATAATCGGAAGTATTCTCTTACTTGCTTTAGTAATTTTTTATACATATAGAGTTAACAAAGTTAAAGAAACAGAAAAATTTAGTACGAGTTATCTAGTAAACACAGGAACAGTAAGTTTAGAAATCAAAAATCTAGAAGAAGTAAGTCAAATCTTAGCTGAATCACCTACTGAATATTTTGTATTAATAACTTACACAGGAAACAAAGACACATATAAGCTTGAAACAGGCTTAAAAACAATTATTGATAAATACAAATTAAGTGATTCTTTCTACTACTTAAATATAAAAGAAATGCTAAATGAAGATAACTATTTAACAAGATTAAATAACGCATTTGAAACAGATAAAATAACAAAAGTTCCAACAATTCTTTATTATAAAGACGGAAAAATTATAGATGTAGTACGTAGAAACGATAACAATATAATAAATGCTAGTGATTTTCAAAAAGTACTAGATATATACGAATACAAAGGCAAATATTAGCCTTTTTTTAAGGGGTGAAATTTATGATAAATATAGTATTATTTGAACCAGAAATACCTCAAAATACTGGAAATATAATGAGGACTTGTGTAGCAACCGGAGCTACTCTTCATTTAATAAAACCTTTAGGTTTTAAAGTTGATGATGCATCTCTTAAAAGAAGTGGTGTTAATTATATAGATAAATTAAATTGGTTTGTATATGAAAATTGGAATGATTTTTTAGATAAAAATCAAAATGGAACATTTTATTTTCTAACTAGATATGGTCATAAGCCCCACTCTAGTTTTGATTATAGCAATTTAAATGAAGACCTTTATTTTGTATTTGGAAAAGAGTCAACCGGCATACCTAAAGAAATATTAAAACCACACATAGATCATTGCATGAGAATGCCCATGACTGCTAATGTACGAGCTCTTAATTTATCAAACACCGTAGCAATCATGATATATGAAGCCTTAAGGCAAAGAAATTATAATGGTTTATTATTCGATGAACCACATAAATCCAAAACTGAAATTGAAGATTTTAAAGAATAAGTCACTTATTCTTTTTATTTGACACTGATTTGACAAAAGCTACAAAATATGATACAATTATATTGAATATGGGGGTTATTTTTATGGGAAAATTACGAGAAATTAAAAAAAATTTTGAAAAACAAAATGATGAATTTATTATGAATTTCTTTAAAGATACAACTAATTTAAAAATAGAAGAATTTATAATTATAGTTTTATGTATCAAGGACCCTATTTTAAGAGAAGAAACATTTAATTCAAATATAGCTCTATTTGAAAAATTTGATATAAAAACATTATTAAAAGCTTTTACACATGAAGAATTACAAGAAATTGGACATGATTTCTTAAATAAAATGAAACCAACATATGTGCCTTTAAAAGCAATTTTTGTTGTTGCAAGCCAAAATACCAATTTAATAATTGAAAGTTTTAATGAAGCCCAAACTGTTGCAGAAAAAATGGAATACATAAAAAATGTACATTATACATTTGGTCCTAATAATAACCTAGAAGCTTTTTTAATAAATCAAATAGATGACTCCGAAATAAGATATTTACTTGATACTAACGAAGAAAGAAAAAAGGACATTTATACAACAAATAATAATATTAAATTAATGGATATATCTCCAGAAATAACAATTGGTGTAGAATTAGAAGTAGTTCATGATGAAGCTGCCAAATTAAAAAATATTCCAAGTTTATTTGGAACATTTGAAATAATTAACGAAACAACTTTAGAAAATGAATTTGAAGTAATATCACCAATTCTTCATTATACAAATAAAGATTTAACTACTCTTGCATCAGTTTGTGACACGCTAGAAAAGATGGGATTTTCAACCAATGGTACTGGGGGACACATTCATATCGGAGCAAATTATCTAAAATCTAAAGAAGATTATGCTATGTTTTTATATTTATATGGTAATTGTGAAAATATAATTTATAAAATAACAGACAGAGCTAGTAAAAAAAAAAGAAAAAATGCATTAACTTTTGCCAGTAAAATAAAAGAAGAATTACTAGAATCAATTACCAGTGGTGAATTAGAAGAAAATAATACTTTATTAGGTTACATTTATAGTATTAAGAAAATTAGTAAAACAAGATGTCGAGGATTAAACTTACAAAATATAAATAATCCTGAAAAGAACACTATAGAATTTAGAATGGGTAATGGTGAAATATCTTTCAAAGAACTACTTGCCAATATAAATCTTTTTACAAGACTTATTCAAGTTTCTCATGATTTAAATACCAAAGAAAATCAAAATCCTTTAGTTAAAAAAATCGGCCAAGAGCCAGATGAAAGAAAACGTCTTGATTTATTACTAGATTTATTATTTACAACTAAAGAAGAAAAAGAAATCTATAAAGAAAGATATGAAAGTAATACTAAAATTATTAACATTATTGGTGGTATACCCCATAAAATTGACCATACTTTAATAGATATAGATGCTAAAAGAAAATTAAGTAAAAAAGTAATTTAAAAAAGCCATAACGGCTTTTTTATTGTTTTAATAAAGTTTTTCCTTTTGCAAGAACAATCAAATTTTTAAGCATATAATCTAAAATATTTGCTTTTTTTACATCTTTTTCTACAGTTACATCAACTTCATCAATAATATTTCCAGCATCATCAATTATTTGAGCTAAACCAACTATATCACCTTTTTTAACCGGAGCTTTTATTTTATCAACAAGTAAATTAAAATTATAATTTATAGCTTTATCTGTATTTTTTAAAAGTTCCGTAGAATCTTGTGCTAAAACAACATTTGTAAAATCTTGTTTACCATGCTCTACTCTTACTTTTCCAAGAACTTCACCTTTAGTCTTAATTATGTTTATCTTAAAAGTATTAAAAGCATAATTTAACATTTTAACTGTATCACTACTTCTATTTTCTGTTGTATCTTCCCCCATTACTACAGATACTAATCGAAAATTATCTTTTTTAGCTGTTGCTGTTAAACAATAACCTGCTGTTTTTGTAAATCCAGTTTTAAGTCCATCAACGCCTTCATAAAATCTTACAAGTTTATTTGTGTTAACAAGCCAAATTCTTGAACCATCATTTTTTTCCAAATATTCTTCATATATACTTGTATATTCAAGTATTTTTTTATGTTTCAAAAGTTCTCTGGCAATAATTGACATATCTCTGGCCGTAGAATAATGTCCTTCTGCATCAAGCCCGTGAGCATTTACAAAATTGGTATTTACAGCTCCGATTTCTTTAAGTCTTTTATTAAGCATTTCTACAAAAGCAGATTGTGAGCCACCAATTTTTTCTGCCATGGCAACTACAGCATCATTACCACTTGCTATGGCTATTCCTTTGAGTAAATCATGTACAGAATAAACTTCTCCGGCTTGTAAAAATACTTGACTTCCTCCCATATTGGCTGCTTCTTCACTTATTGTTACTTTATCTTCTAGTTTTAAACTACCATTATCTATTGCTTCCATAATTAAAAGCATACTTCCAAGTTTTGTCATTGATGCTGGAGGCAACTTTTCATCAGCATTTTTTTCATAAAGTACTTTACCAGATAGATTATCTACTAGAATTGCACTTTTGGCATTCGGAGCAAAATCTTCTTCAGCTTTAACACCTAGAGTTAAAAATAAAAAACTCATAATAATTAATAAAACTTTTTTCATATACACACCTTATTAATTATTATGATTATTATTTTTTATTAGAACTCTATTAATTCTTTTATACTATTTTTTATCTTATTTATATCATCTAAAAATAATATTTCTTCCAATTTTCTTTTACTTTCATAAATATGCAATTTACTTTCATATTCTTTTAACTTTTTACTTGTCTTATTAATTATATTACCTACATAACTTTTAGATACTTTTTCTAAATCTGCTATTTCTTGTAAAGTAAAGTTTTCTTCATAATATAGTTTATAATATTTTCTATTTGATTCATTTAATAGTGAACCATATATATTAAATAGTTCTCCATAGTATACAAATTCTTCCATTACATCAAATCCTTAAATAAACCATAAATATAATTTTCTATATCAAATGGAATTAAATCTGTCATTTTTTCTCCGAGACCTACAAATTTAACAGGAATATTTACTTCTTCCTTTATTGCAAGTACAATTCCGCCTTTAGCAGTTCCATCAAGTTTAGTTAAAACTATTCCTGTAATATCAGTAATTTCTTTAAATGCTTTAGCTTGCATAATACCATTTTGACCAGTAGTGGCATCAATTACAAGTAATGTTTCATGAGGTGCTCCGGGAATAATTCTACCAATAACTTTATTTATTTTTTCTAGTTCTTTCATTAAATTAACTTTATTGTGAAGTCTACCTGCAGTATCAATTAAAACTATATCAGCATCAGCTTCTTTTGCTTTTAAAAGACCATCATAAATAACACCAGCGGGATCAGTATTTTCTTTGCCATAAAATAAAGAATTAGTTCTATCAGCCCAAATTTTTAATTGTTCAACAGCTCCAGCTCTAAAAGTATCACCAGCTATTAACATTACATTTTTGCCTTCATTTTTATATTTATGAGCCAGTTTAGCAATTGTTGTGGTTTTACCTACTCCATTAACACCAACCATAAGTATAACTGTTGGTCCATCTTCAGCCATATTTATTTTATCAGTTATAGATTCATTATTAACATATATTATAAAAAGTTCATCAACAATAACTTCATTTAAATATTTAGTATCAGTTATATTTTCAGACTTTACTCTTTTTCTAAGTCTATCCATAAAATCCATAACGGTATTAACCCCAATATCAGCCATAATCAAAATATTTTCCAGTTCATCAAAATATTCATCATTTATTTTAGTATATTTAATACCAAGCATACTAAGTTTAGAAACAAATTCATTTCTTGATTTTTCTAAACCTTCATCATATTTTTTTACATTTTCATCCTTTACTTCTATATTTTCTTTTTTATTAATAATTTTTTTTAATTTATCAAATAAGCCCATTATAAATACCCTCCTTCATAATTATAGCAAAAAAACTATTCTAATGCAATTTAGAATAGCCATAAATTTAAAACCAAATATTTTTAACATTAACACTTGTGCTTTCAGGAATTGGATTTGGCATTTCAAAATTAACTAATGTTGGTATTTTAAAGCCTACACCAAAAGCATAAGCAGAACCAGGTGATAATGATTTAATTTGCTCAATATTAGCCTTTGATACATTAGTGCTCATTGTTCTAACAATCTCTAAGTCTGCTGGATGAAATACCCTAAAAACAATAAAATTAGCACATTGACTTAAAGCAGTCGTAGATAGTTCACTAGGTCTTTGCGTAATAAATGTAAGAAGTGTTCCATACTTTCTTCCTTCTTTAGTAATTCTATCAAATATGTTATAACCAATTACATTTATATCATTATCATTTTGAACATATCTATGTGCTTCTTCCAAAATAATATTAAATGACAAACTGCCTCTTTTATCTAATGAAGTTGTATAATTAAATAAAAGTTTACTATATATTTTAGTTAATACTTTAGCAAAATCATCATCCACATCACTTAAATCAATATTAACTAGATTATTTTTAACAAACATATTTCTTACAAATTCTTCTTTACCAATATATTCATCCAAATTAAATATATATTTATTATTACTATTTATAATATTTTGAAGTCTAACTTTTAAAATATTCATTTCTTTATAAATAACATCATTATTTATAGTTCCTTCACTTATCAAAGAAAATTCCAAGGCGTTATACAAATCTTCTAAAGAATAACACATAGCATCAACAATATCTATACTTTCCAAATCTATATATTCAAATTGTTGCAAAAAATTCATAACTTCATAAATAGCATTCATTTTTCCTGAGTCATCAATTAAAAGACATTGTCTAAAAGTTCTATCATATCCAGGTTGATGTATAATTGACTCTAAATTTAAATCATCAGTATTATAATGTGATAAAACCGCAATTATTTGGTCACGTATCGTCGTTGATGGTCTTCCACTTGTTAAAACATCCATTAAACACTTAGCTATAATATCATTTTTATATTTTTTCATCTCTGGACTATTACCCTTAAAAATTTTAACTAACTTTAATGTTTTCTTGAGAACAGGTAATTGGTCAGAACTTGTAACAGAAAGAAGCAAAGCTAAATCATCAACATCTAAAAACCAAGCAGGAAACTTAAGTTGAAGTTCTTTTCCATTTTTTAAATTTCCCGAATAACTTACAAATTTTAAATTCATATCATTTATAGTTTTAAAAGTATCAACATATTCACCATAAGCATCAAATAAAACTATATGAGAATTAATTGGTTTATTTATAAAAAATAAATTTTGAAGCATTCTAGCAACTCCACAAGACTTCCCAGAACCAGTATTTCCTATTACTGCTAAATGATTTGCAAATATATCGTTAAGGGATACAGACACATTAAAGTTTTTATATATTGCTGAAGAGCCCAGTAATAAATTTTCCTTCAAAATAACGCTACTTCCAATAATAAGTTCAAGCTCATCTTTTGTAATAACTCTAACCTCAGATATACCACTAGGTTTCTTTATAATTCCAGCATGAAACTTATTATCAATTATTTCACCTACTAAAAGAATTTTAGCCTCTATTTCATCAATATAAATTATTTCACCCACTATTTTTCGATTATTTTCTAAAAATACCACATGACAGTTCATTAAACTAGATATGGCTTTACCAGATATATTTTCAATTGTAACTTCATTATTATCTATTTTTTTAATCTTACCAAACACAACAACCATTCCTATTCTTTTACTAAGTATAACATTTTTATTCATTATTAACAATTATTTTTTTCAAAATCCTTGCATTATGAATAAGTTTTTGATATAATCTATTTGTTCCTAGGAACGTTTTTGTCTCCTTAGCTCAGTTGGTAGAGCAATTGACTCTTAATCAATGGGTCCAGGGTTCGAATCCCTGAGGGGACACCATTAAGTAACATTACTCTCTATATAGAGAGTTTTTTTATGTCCTCCGATTAATAGTCAGTGGTCTTTTATACAAAAAAGAATTAGCAATCAAACTAATTCTTTCTATCTTCAGCAAGTTTTACAAAATCTTCAACTTGTGATTCATCTGGTTTTTTATTGAATTCAATTTTTTGTACCTTTTTAGTTGTCTTACCAACAGCATCAGTAGCAATATATAAAATCCAATATTGATCTTTATTTTGCTCTTCATTTACTTCATGATAAACTTTATGTGTAACTACAACTCCAGGTTTATCATCAGTAACTTCTAAATGATCATAATTTATATCTTCAATAGAATCTACATAATACACTGCATCATTAAATTTAATTGTTGGGGCCTTAATATCATCTTCATTATTAGTATCATTTAAATAACCTTTACCCAGAGGATTAGCAACCCAACCCCATTTGCCTTTTTCATATTCCACATGGTACCAAAAGTTTCCATTATGATTTTCATAATCATCTACCTTATAAACTTCACCTTTTTTTACTTCACCGAGTTCAGAACTATTTTGATCAGGCTCTTTTCTTATTTTTATATATTCATTAACAACTTCAATATGCCACCCTTCTTTAATTTTCTTAATTCTAGCATCTTCCACAACACCTAAAATAAGTTTTACCGCAAAGAAACCAACCACTACTGTTATGAGAATTCCAAATATAATTTTTAATTTTTTCACACTATCACTTCCTACACATAATTATACACAAAAACTTTTCATTTTACTAGTCCTATATTTTGTGTTATAATTTAATTGGTGATTAATTTTATGAAAAAATATAAATATCAAAGACTTTCTAAGGAAGAAAAAAAAGAAGCTAAAACTAAATTTTATGAAACAGAACAAGGAAAACTTTTAAAACAAAGATTTAAAAGAATTCTTATTTATAGTATTATTCTAATTTTATTTGGCATTTATATGTTAGTTGAAGCCTACACAAAGAAAAATTCATACGCACAGTATGTATATGGTTCTATTCTAATAATTTTTGGAATTGGTTTTATAATATCTAGAAGCTATGTATTAATGAGAAAAGTAAATGAATATATTACAGCACCAAAAAACACTACTAAGAAAAAGTAGTGCTTTTTTATACTCTATCATCAAATTGTTCTATTTCATCAAGTTGATCTTCAACTAAAGTTCTAAATCTTCTCTTATAAACAGCAACTTTTCTCCTTAAGCTTTCTGCTTCTGATTCAATTCTTTCAGCTTTTTGTAAAGCATTATTAATAACTTTAGTTGCATTTCTCTTTGCATCTTCTATAATTACTTTAGATTCATCATAAGCTGCTTTCTTTATATTACTAGTTGATTCTTCCGCTACAAGAATAGCTCGATTTAAAGTTGCTTCAATATCTTTATAATGCTTAAGTTCCCCTTTTAAATTTTCAATTATCTCACAACTACTCTTAAGTTTTTGTAACATGTTTTCATATTCAACAGTTACTTCCTTAACAAAATCATTAACTTCTTCTTTTTTATAGCCTTGAATACTTGTACTAAATTTATTTACCATAAGGCCACCACCTATATTACCAATCTAATTCTTCATCTGTACTTTTACTTGGTTTTTCTGCATCATCTGTAATCTTACCTTGAACATTAACATTCTTAGGTGCCACTAAATAAATACCCACACCTATTTTTTGCATTGAACCACCAATTGCATAGATAACACCACTTAAAAAATCAATAATTCTCTTAGCTTGATCAGATGTAACTCTTTTTAAATTAACTACAACACTATTTCTATTCTTTAAATGATCAGCTATTTGTTGTGATTCAGAGTATGCACGAGGTTCAAGTAAAATCATCTTATTTCCAGTTTTATCAGCTTCTTTAACAGCATCTTCTTCAGAAATATTGTAATATGCATCTTCTGTACCATTTAAATTATCTATATCATCATCATCTTTAAAAATATTTTTTAAGCTAAATCCCATAATCGATTTCCTCCCTAGTCTACTATCCCATTTTATCAAACTTTTAAAATTTTTACAAGAGTTTTACACAATATTTTTCTTGTTAATTAAATTATACTACAGAAAAAAGAATAAAGCCAGAGATTTTTCTCTAGCTTTATTCTTTTTAAATATTAATTTCTATAAAAATTAACTAATTTATATTCATTGTTCTTTAATACAAAGATGTAATTATATGTTTCCATAATTGAATATAAACTCTCATTATTATTTTCAATATATTCTTCATAACTTTCTAAAGTTGTTATGGTAAAACCGTCATAATCAGTTTTCCATATCTCATTTTTCATACTCTCAGCATCTTCATAGCTTTTATATAATTCAGTAATAGGTCCTACATCAGGTTGATTAATCCAAATATACTTCATTTGTAACACAATTTGATTATTTTTTTTAAAAAATCCAATAATTTTTTGAGAAGCTGGCATAACTACATTAAAATCATACCCATCCTCTTGTTTTATATAAACTTTTTTTTCTACGTCATACAAATATGAATACAAACCAGGACATGATAAAAATATATGAGCTTTCAAATCTTCATGATAAAAAGGTAATTCTGAAATTAAGCTTTGTGAATAATAATTTTCTATCAAATTAGCATCAATTTCAGATTCATCTAAATATTTAACATTCTTTGCTTTTTTATAAAGTTCGAAAGCGACTTGTACCTTTTCACCATTTTCAATTTCACTTATTGAATGTTTATTCCAAAGAACATATAATTGATAATTAATCGCATCATTAATCTGATTCTTTATTCATCAGTTATTTCAATATTTTCAATTTTCTCGATATTTTTTTCAGTGTTTTCTGGCTTAGTTTCAATTACTGTTTCATTTGATTTTTCATTTTCAATTTTATCATCAATTAAATCATTGTGATCTTTTTTAATAACTTCTTTTTGAAAAAAATTAGCCTTATAAACTTCTTTATTTCCAAAATTTAGAAAACTAAGACCCAACATAATACCTACTAAAACAATTAATATTGTCAACCCTATTAAACTTATTAAATAACACTTTCTCACACTACTTTAGTTTCCTTTATAACTCAATTTTTTTACTAATAAATGGCACTAATTCATCTACTTTTAAAGTAATTTGTTCCATCGTATCTCTATCTCTAAGTGTTACAGTATCATTTTCTATTGTATTATCATCAATTGTTATAGCAAATGGTGTACCAATTGCATCACTTCTTCTATATCTTTTACCAATTGAACCAGATTCATCATATTGACAATCAAAATATTTGCATAGAGTTGCATAAATATCATTTGCTTTACCAGCATGAACCTTTTTAATAAGTGGTAAAATAGTTACTTTATATGGAGCTAAAGCTGGATGAATTTTTAAAACTATTCTTTCTTCGCCTTCAACCATTTCTTTAGTATAACTATTTGTCAAAACTGCTAAAAGTAATCTATCAAGACCAACAGATGGTTCAACAACATATGGTAAATATTTTTCATTTGTTTCAGGATCCATATATCTTAAATCTGCACCTGAAGCATTTTGATGAACAGTTAAGTCATAATCAGTTCTATCAGCAATACCCCAAAGTTCACCCCATCCCATTGGGAACATAAATTCTATATCAGTTGTGGCTTTACTATAAAACGATAATTCTTCTTTTTCATGGTCTCTAAATCTAAGATTATCGCTATCTAAACCTAAAGTCTTTAAAAAGTCCATACAATAATTTTTCCAATAACCAAACCATTCCAAGTCAGTATCAGGCTTACAGAAAAATTCTAGTTCCATTTGTTCAAATTCACGAGTTCTAAAAATAAAGTTACCCGGAGTAATTTCATTTCTAAAAGCTTTACCAGTTTGACAAATACCAAATGGTACTTTAAGTCTCATACTTCTTTCAATATTTTTGAAATTAACAAAAATCCCTTGTGCTGTTTCTCCACGTAAATAAACCGTATTTTTAGTATCATCAGTTACCCCAATAGATGTTTCAAACAATAAGTTAAACTTTCTAATCGGTGTAAAATCACTTTTACCACATACTGGACAAGTAATATTGTTTTCTTTAATGAAGTTTTCTAATTTTTCATTATCCCAACCATCACCAGTAACTTCACCATGAGTAAAGTCTTCAATTAGTTTATCAGCTCTATGTCTTGCCTTACACTTCTTACAATCAATTAATGGATCTGCAAATGAAGCAACATGCCCAGATGCAACCCATACTTTTGGATTCATAATAATCGCAGCATCAAGACCAACATTATAAGGATTTTCTTGAATAAATTTCTTCTTCCAAGCTTTTCTTATATTTTCTTTTAAATTTGTACCAACTGGACCGTAATCCCATGAATTAGCAAGTCCATTATATATTTCACTTCCTTGAAAAATAAAACCATATTGTTTACAATAGTTAACTAATTCTTCCATAGTTACTTTCATAAATAAATCACTCCTTTGATAAATATAATTATACCTAAATATATTATTAATTACAAGAAATATAAGATTAATTTTATTATTTTCAAAAGAAAAAAGACTAATTCTAGTCTATTTTTTCAATAGTTATAAATTAATAGCTTTATTTATACTTTCCATTCATAACATATTCTAAATAGTGATCAGCACAAAGAGGAATATATTCAACTTCATCATTAGCACCATCAATAACAACTTCTTTACCACTTGCACTATATTTTCCATTAACACGTCTAGCATTAAACATCGCTGCTTTTCCACATAAACAATTAACAGTTAATTCATGTTTTTCATCACTTCGAGCAAAAAGCTGTTCAGAGCCTTCGAATAAATTACCTTTAAAATTACTTTTAAGTCCATAACAAATAACAGAAATATTATATTTATGAGCAATAAACCACAACTGATTAATTTGTTCTCTACTTAAGAATTGCGCTTCATCAACCAAAATAAATTCAGCATACATAAACTTACTCATATACTTTTTACTAAGCAAATTAGCACTCTTTGGAATTAAAACATCTACTTTTATATTTTCCCCAATTCTATTTACTACAGTATTACTTCCTTTAGTATCCACTTTAGGTTTCATAACCACAATATTAATCAAATACTTAGAATAATTATAATGATCTTGTAATAACTTAGTTGTTTTTCCAACTGCCATTGTTCCATAATAAAATGTTAAATTTGCCATACTACCACCCTACATTAATTTTTTTAAAAAGTCTTTACTATTTAAATAAAGCCCTGTATATCTTTCATAATATAAATCTAAATATTTATTTATAGTATTCTTAGTTACATCATCAACTTTTATTTCTTTAATTGAATCAATATTTACATAATAATACATTCTTATCATTTTTATTACCTTTTTATCCACAATTATTTCATTAGTTAAACAATTTATACAAATATACCCACCTTTATCAGCATCAAATGTAGCTATATTATTTTTACTTCCACATATAACACATTCATCCAAATTAAATAAAACACCTAAATATTCCAAATATTTAATTTCCAAAATATTAGTTAAAACTATCGGATCTAATCCATCTTCAAGTTTTAAAATAGTCTTTATAAAATCATCATATATATTTTCTATATCATTGCTTTGTTTAACAACTTGACTAGTAAGCTCCGTTAAATACGCCAAAAAACTTACCAAAAGAATATCACTTTTGACAAGTTTAAAGGGATTAATTACATCAGCACTAACTAAGGTAGATAATTTGTTTTCTTTATACATTATGTTAAAATGACTATAACCTAGCTTCATCGTAGGTACTCTATATCTATTTTTTAAAGACTTAGCACCTTTACACATAATACCAATTACCCCATAATCTCTAGTTAAAACATTTATTATTTTACTAGACTCACCATATGGAATTTCACTTAAAACAAATCCATCTACTTCTAGCATATTTAATCCTTCTTTTCAGCTTCCTTATAACGTAAATAATCTTCTATTTTGCCACTTTCTTGGAACTTTTTCCATGCTTCTTCTTTATTCATTTTTATCACCTAATTATATATTGGGTGACATTTCTAAATTTTATTCATTATCTATAAAACCTAATTCAATTAAGTACTTTTCTTTATCTTTCCAATTCTTTATTGTTTTAACAAATAACTCAAGATAAACTTTTTTACCTGTAAGTTCTTCTTCAATTTCTTTTCTTGCAAGTGTACCTACAGTTTTAAGTCTACTACCATTTTTACCAATAATTATTCTCTTTATATTATCTCTATCAACAATTATATCAACATTAATATTTACAATATCTTTCTTTTCTTCATAAAGAGTTGTAAAACAAGTAATACTATGAGGAATTTCATCTTCTGTAACTTGAAGTAGTTTTTCTCTAACAAGCTCACTTACCATAAACTTAATACTACTTGATGTATAATATTCATCCGGAAAATATTTAACTTCATCATGTAAATAATTTTTAATAACACTTATTAAATGCTCTACATTATCATTTTTAAGACCAGATGTAGGTACAATTTCCACAAAAGGATAGATATCCTTAAATTCATTAATAGTTCTAAATAATTTATCTGTACTAATTTCATCAATTTTATTAAGGACTAGTATAACAGGAATATCACTTCCCTTTAAGTTATCCAAAATAAACATATCACCTTTACCAATACCAGATGCAACATCAACTACAAATAATATAAGATCAACATCTTTTGATGAAGCAAGTGCTTCTTTATTTAAAACTTTACCAAGTCTATTAATTGGTTTATGTATTCCTGGTGTATCCACAAAAACTATCTGAGAATCACTATCATTATATATCCCTTGAATAATATTTCTTGTCGTACCAGAAACATCACTTGTAATAGCAACCTTTTTATTTATAATAGCATTAATGAGAGTACTTTTGCCAACATTTGGTCTACCTATAATACTTACAAACCCGCTTCTCATAAACACCTCTAAAATAATGCAATAATCTTAGGAATAAAGATAAAACAACAAATAATAAATACCATAATGCTACTTACAAATGCTGCTGCACTTCCACAATCTTTAGCAACTTTAGCAAGTGGATGAATTTCCTTAGTAACTAAATCAACAGTTGCTTCAATCGCGGTATTTAAAAGTTCAACTGCTAAAACTACAACTAAAGCTATAACAATTATTGCCCATTGAATAAAGCTTATTTGTAAAGCAAATCCTAAAATTACAATTAATATTGTACACATAGCATGAAGCCATAAACTCTGTTCATTTTGATAAGCATTAACTAAACCATCAACTGAATATTTAATACTATTTAAAAATCTTTTAAAACTCATTTTCTTATGCTTTTCTTGTTTCTTCAAACTCATTTAATACCAACTCCTGACGACTAAACATTTCTTTTTCTTCTTTTTCACCTAAAGTATGATCATAACCTAGTAAATGAAGTATTCCATGAACTACTAAAAATGAAAGTTCTCTTGTTTCACTATGTCCATATTCTTTAGCTTGCTCCTTCATTTTAGGAATACTTACAAATATTTCTCCAAGCATTCTTATATCACATTCTACAGTTTCATTATCTTCATAAGCAAATGATAAAACATCCGTAGTTCTATCAATACCCCTGTAAGTCTTATTAAGTTCATGCATCTTCTCATCATCAATAAATATTATTGTAAATACTGCATTTTCAACATGTTCCATTTCCAAACATTTATCAATTATCTTAGGTAAATAATCACATTTTATTTCTTCATTAAATTCATTTATTATCTCATAGTGATTCAAAATGCTAACACCCCCATCACCTTAAGTATATATAATACCATAATTATTAATAAAATAAAACATATAATGTTAATTAATCCTTCTTTTTGTAATGCTTTTGGCAAATGATTATGAATAGCAGCAAGTCCAATATAAAGAAGATAACCAATAACACAACCCAAAACATTTAAAATTATGTCATCAACATCAAAGCTTCTTCCAATATTTAGTTGCACAAATTCAACTGTTGAAGATACAACTAAAGATATCAAAAATGGAGCCATAACAGTCTTAGGTTTTATATACATTGAAACAATTAATCCAAAAACCACAAATGCTAAAATATTACCAACAACATTATATATAAATAAACTACTACCAACTTTATATCTAAATATTTCTGTAAAAGGCACTAAATTATAACCACTACCTTCATTAAGTTCTACTTTAGTAAGAAGTTGAAATAACAAAAATAGATAAACTATTGAAAGTATTCCAAAAAATTCTTTATAAAAAGCTCCCTTTTCTTTATGAGTTCTTAAGTAAAAAAATCTCATACTAACTAAAGTAACAATAAATATTACAAGTACTGGCCAATTATCATTTAAAACTGCCCTTATGGTATTTAGAAACATCCTAATCAATCCTTTTCAATCTCTATTTCTTTTTGAGTACTTATAAGTTCTTTGACAACCACAAATACCTCTATATCCATTGTACTATTATTTTTAACTTTTTTCAAAACTTTTTTATCAATTATTGTATCTTTTTTAGTTAATTTTTTCTCTACAGTTTGAATTACCTTTTCTATGCCAACATTTAAAGCCTCTTCTTCGCTATATTCCTTCTCTATTTTTTTGACACTTACTTGCTTATCAAGATATAAACCAAAATCAAACACCTTAAGTAAAGTTTTATAATTACTCTCAAAACTATCTAATCTATTTTTAAATATTTCATGTTTTGTTCCATCATATTCCCAGACTAAATTATATCTTTTTTTCTTCTCTTTCTCATATTCATCATATTTAAAAGGAATACTTGCACTACCTGTATACCAAGTCGTAGCATAAACTTCACCCGCTGCACAAGTATATCTTTTATCTTCTTCATTATATTTAACTACCCCACTAATCAAGGTATCGCCTTCTCTAACATAATCATTTATTAAAACTAATACATCACCATTTTCCACTTTAATATCACTAATAACTCCACTTTTTTTAGCAATGACATCACAAACTTTATCAACTTTATTAGTATCAGTAATAATTCTCTCTTCTATTTTAACACTTAAAACCATACCCTTAACTTCAAACTCAATCCAATCAAGTTTATCAGGGTATTTATCAAGGATATTTTGCTTTATTTCTTCAAGCTTTTTATAGCTTTTCTTAAAACTTAAAACCTTTATTCCATAACTATCAAGTTCATCTTTAATAAGCTCACGAATGTTACTATTTTCATGAACAATATTTACTTTAACAATTAAATTTTTTAAACAAAGAAAAACAAGCAATCCCACCACTAAGCTTATTACAAATATTTTTTCTTGCTTTATATTTTCAATTAATTTATTTATTCCAGTATTTCTTACAATCTTAAATTTATAACTAACAATATATTTACTTATTTTTTCATAATCTTTTTTTGTAACTTTTAAATAAAGAACCTTTTCTATGTATTTAACTTCATAAATTTTAATTGATAAGTTTTCAATTTTTCTAATTAATCTATAATAATTATCACATTTACTACTTATCCACACAATATTTTTATTCATACGTAATACCTACATTCTTTATTCTACCTTTAATAAGAATTTCATTTGGCATCATCTTAGTTATAAACAAATCTTCACCTTTTATTTCTAAACTAAATTTATCCATTTTTAAAACAATTAGTTTACTAGTTAAACTAACTAAATCTTTATAATTAAAAACATGAATATATGTATCATAAATAGATATAAAATAATCTTTATCATATAAAAAATTAATAAGGGTATCTTTAATATGCATAAGCTTCACCTTATTAATTATATGATTATTAGTTCTTTTTAATCTCCAAGAATTAACACAAACAACGATCAGCATCTTGAATATTAGTAAATTCAACATTTTCTGCAGGCATTGTAAAATGACATGTTAAGTTTATATGTGTATTAATCTTACCATTTTCAAGTTCATAAAACCATTTCCCTGCCGTTTCATTGCATGACAAATCTATTATATTAGTTGGATAACCTATTATTTGATAATTTCCATCACAGGAATATTCTCCAAAATTTACTGTTATATCCACCTTTTCCCCAGCTTTTGCTTCTGTTATACCGGACATTGTAGAATACTTAAAAGTTGGGTAAGTTATTTTATATGGAAGAGCAATATCAAAATACACATAACATTTATCTGATACATTGACACTCATAAGTACACTTTTATTTACATTATCCCACGAAAGTTCGCTTCCATGCTCACATTTTGATAATTCCGAGTTAAAAACATAGCCTTCTGTTGGCCATTCACTTCTTGTGGTCATCTCATAATTACCTGAGTTTGCTTCTGTTTCAAGCATCATGGATAATGAATTTTCATGTTTAATTACACTAGCTTCTGTATCGTCCTTAATAATATCCTCATTATTAGATGTTTTACCAATTGCCACACCAATGTAGACCAAAACTACCCCAATTAATAGTAAAAAAGCATTCTTTTTCATAAAATTACCTCAGTTATGCATAACCTATTTTAAGTTATCTAAAAATATTATAACTTATTTTAAGTTATAATTCAATACCTTGTTTTAAGTTATGGTATTGTTTTAAAGGTGATATAAATATGAACAGATTAAAAGAACTTCGTGAAGACAAAGACTTATTTCAAAAAGATGTTGCTAAATATCTAAACATGAGCCAAACTGGATATTCTCAATATGAAACTGAAACAAACGACATACCTACAGAAATATTAAGAAATCTAGCAGATTATTATAATACTAGCATAGATTACATGCTATATAGAACAGATGAACGTAAACCTTATCCAAAATCAATTTTAAATAACAAAAAATAAGAAGTTATCAACAAAAAATAACTTCTTATTTTTATAATACTTTTCCTTCTTTGTAGCAAGCATAAATATACGATGGATTTTCATAATAAATACTATTACCGCACTCTACAAATTAGCAACAATTTACCTCATTTTTTTATTGACATTTGTATGAACTAATGGTATATTGTTACTGGATGAACAAACTGAGGCTTTCGAATTAGACGAAAGGTTTAGTCATCTAAGCAAGAAATTGCTTATAAGTCTTATTGTTATATTGTAGAAAAGGCTACAAATAATATTAAACAAAGAAAGCAACAAATTTAAAAACATATTTGTTGTCTTTTTTTATAAGAAAAAAAGAACTTTTCAGCTCTTTTTAAATCCACTTTGAAATATAAATAACTCTTGTTGTATATTCTTCATAATTATCAAAAATCTTAATAATTGAATGAATAATTTCTTTTAAAATATCTTTAGCATCTTTTTTAATTCTAATTTGAACTATTTGCTTTTGCATTTCTTTTCTAAATAAATAATCATCTATATATTTACTAACTACTTTATCCAAGTTAATAACACTTTCAACATCATCAGGATTATTTATATCAATTCTAAAAATATATTCTTGATAAAGTTTAATTAACTTTTTAGATATAATATCATCTTCATAAGGGCTAAATTCTATTATTTTATAAAAATTTGGACATAAACCAATAATTTGTTTATTTGTGTACATACCATCACCATCTTTATTGTTAACCTAAGTGTACTACATTTATAAATATTTGTAAATACCTAAAATAAATGTTATAATAAATTTATAAAATGGAGGTTCAAAATGACTAAAAGAAGAAAAAT
The DNA here is from genome assembly GCA_902797105.1 of uncultured Erysipelotrichaceae bacterium. Lineage (GTDB taxonomy): Bacteria > Bacillota_I > Bacilli_A > RF39 > UBA660 > Onthocola_B. Next base: position 208 of record CADBRL010000005.1, on the reverse strand, counting down.
AAAAAAAGGAGTTTACTACATTTTAATATTAATTATTCTAATAATCGCTGGAGCAATCTTTGGTAATTACAAATATAAAGAATATAAATATCATCAAACCTATGAGTATAAATTACTAGAACATGGTTATAAAGCTGATGAAGTAAATAAAATACTAGATAATTTCAGTGAAAAAGATTATAACTATTTTCTAAATAATGAAGTAAAT
>CADBRL010000004.1 GCA_902797105.1 uncultured Erysipelotrichaceae bacterium | reverse complement strand
GTTAAAGCTCCAGCTACAACATTACCTATATTTGATTGTTTAAATATGTTTATAAATGTTGATGCTGCAAATATCATAACTAATACTTTACCAATGCCATTAAGTGAATGACCTAGTCCATCAATAAATTCTTTATTATTATTTATTGTTCTAGCTCCAATTCCATAAAATAAACCAAGTATTACAAAGAATACTGCTACTACAAAGACAAAGCCATTACTAAAGAATGAATTATAGCTAAATAATTTATCTATATATAAATTTTGACTATAATCTAGCAAATTACCTGAGAATGGTAAACCAGGTATAATATTATATATAAAGATTAGTAAATATATAAAGCCTGCACCTAAAGAGAATAATAAACCTCTCATTTGTTTTCTAGTAAGCACTAATTCTTCTTCAATATCTTCTTCTAAAAATTCATATTTAGGCATTTTCTTTGCTATATAATTTTCAGTTATATTTGTTATTACAAATGCAAGTATTATTATTAACATTATCATAGCAAATATAAAGCCCCAGCTAGATATAGTATAGTTTGCATTTATAATATGTACATTATCAAGTGTCATACTTATTAAACTAGAGTCTACACTTGTTATGAATAAACTTAGGCTACTTCCGCATGTAAGGGCTGCAAATGTTGTTATTATCCCAATCATTGGATTTCTTTTACCATAAAGAAATAATAATGCCCCTAAAGGAACTAGGATAATATAAGACAAATCTCCCACTAAGCTTGCTAGTATTGATACAAGTACTAATACAAAGGTAACAGTTGTTTTCTTTGCTTTTTTAGTCATTAATGTAATAATTGTTTTTAAAAATCCACTTTTAACCATTATACCTATACCTAGTAATATAATAATTAAATGAGTAAGTACTGCAAAATTAGCAAAGTTACTAACTGTACTTGTAAATATATATTTAAGTCCTCTTAGACTAAATAGAGAATTAATGGCTTCTGTTGTAACTTGAAAATCACCAGTAATACTTGATATTTTATTAAATGTTGCTTGAACATTAAATAACCTAAGTATGCCACTAGCTATAATAGTTATAAAACTTAAAACAAGAAGTGTCATGACTGGGTGTAATCCTAGTTTTTCTTTAGTTCGAAGTTTTTTCATTTACTATCACCTTTTTTAACTTTTTAATAAATTCTAATCTATCCATCATGATTTCTCTACCACAATTTTTACATTTAATTTTGATATCTGCACCATTTCTAGTTATTGTCCATAAATTAGTTTTACAGGCATGTTCTTTTTTCATGATAACATCATCATTTAAATTAAAATCTTTATCCATCTATTCTTCCTCAACTTTAACATTCATTTTAGATAGTATCTCTTCTAATTCTTCAACCCCATCAAAATATATTTCTATTTTCTTTTTACTTACTCTTACTTTAGTATCTAAACTATCCATAATTATATTTTCATACATTCTATATTTATGGTCAAATCCTTTTTTACTTGAACTAGTTCCTTTTACTATTACATCACTTTTTACATCCTGACTTAGTCTTTCTAAATCTCTTACAGACATATCTTCTGTAACTATTCTTTTTGCTAAATCATTTACTTTTTCTTCATCATCCATTTTAGATAATACTCTAGCATGTGACATACTTATAGCTTTCTTTTCAACTAATCTTTTTACATCATCAGGTAGTTTAAGTAAACCAAGTAAATTAGTTACATAGGTTCTACTTTTACCAAATTTATTTGCAAATTCTTCTTGTGTATATCCTTTTAATTTAATAATATTACTTATACTACTTGCTTCATCTATTGGATTTAAATCTTCTCTTTGAATATTTTCGATTAAAGCTATTTCCATCATTTCTTGGTCATCAAAATCTTTGATGATTGCAGGTATTTTTTTAAGGCCTGCAATTTTAGCAGCTTTAGTTCTTCTTTCACCCGCTACTAGTTCATAACCTTTGATGCTTTTCTTAACTATTATTGGTTGAACTACACCATATTGTTCGATAGATTTAGCAAGTTCATTTAAAGTTTCACTATCAAATGTTTTTCTAGGTTGATAAGGATTACTTCTTATTTCATCAATATCTATTTCTGTTACATCTTTTTTGTTTTCTTCTACAACAGTATCTTCAAAGTTATCAAAATCAATAACATTATTAGAAAATAATTGTTCTAATCCTTTACCTAATGCCTTTTTCTTAGTTTCCATCTCTACTAACCACTTCCTTTGCTAAATTAGCATAAGCTTCCGTAGCTCTACTTAAAGGGTCATATTCATTAATTGGCTTACCATGGCTAGGTGCTTCTACTAATCTTACTAATCTAGGTATTATTGTATTAAATACTTTATCTTTAAAGTATTTTCTTATTTCTTCAATTACTTCAAGACCAATATTTGTTCTTCCATCAAGCATAGTTAAAAGTACGCCCTCAATTCTAAGATTAGGGTTCATACTTCCTTGGACCATGATAATACTATTAAGTAGTTGTGTTATACCTTCAAGGGCAAAAAATTCACATTGTACAGGTATTATAACACTATCAGATGCTACTAAGGCATTCATAGTACCAAGTCCTAGTGATGGTTGACAATCTATTATTATATAATCATAATTATCTTTTATTTCATCTAGTTTTAATTTTAATTGCATATTTTGACTAAATTCTTTATCTTCTAGCATCTTTTTAACAAATTCAACGTCTACTCCAGCTAGGTTAATAGTTGATGGTATTATACTTAAATTATGAAATTTAGTTTTCTTAATTGCTTTTTTGACTTCACATTTACCAGTTATTAGTTCATATATATCATTTTTAAAATCATTAGATGTTAAACCTAATCCAGTTGTTGCATTACTTTGAGGGTCCATGTCAATAAGAAGGGTTCTTTTACCCATTTTTCCTAAAGCAGCAGATAAATTTATACTAGTGGTAGTTTTTCCAACTCCACCCTTTTGATTAACAAGTGATATAATTTTAGCCATAACAAGCACTTCCATTCTATACAACTTACGTACTACTTTATTTTATCAAATTATTAATTACTTGTCTATGATTTTAGAACAAAATTACAAAAAGAAAGTATAACAACTATACTTTCTTGTCGCACCTCGCGTGGGGCGGAAGCTCCCGCCAGCCACGCTAAATCAAAGGTTCTCACATACCTATTATATATGGCTTATCTAATGTTCCTTCTCCGTCTATTTTGTACACAGAAGCGTCTAGATACAAGACTGGACGGGCACCATACCCATAGTGCGCGTAGGTCGTGCTCAAAAAGCCGTTGAAGCTTAAATAGAACACAATGTCGCTGCGAGAAGAATGAGGCGATATTGTCCATTCATATCCTTTTCCATACAACCAACTTTGGCCTGCACATGTGCTACTACCATAAGAACCTAAATTTATTGTTCTTGCACAACTACTTGATAACACACTATATCCATAATCACTTGGATACATTAGTCCTATATAGCC
>CADBRL010000003.1 GCA_902797105.1 uncultured Erysipelotrichaceae bacterium | reverse complement strand
ATTATATCATGTTTTAAATAAAATGTTTACTTAATTTCACCATTTTCTTCAAGTAATTTTAATATTTCCTTTTGATTTATTTGAATATCTTTTATTTGTTCATGTAATACTTCTAAAATAAGCTCACTTTTTAAATCTGTCTTATAATCATTTAAACTTCTTAAACTATCTTTTTTAGCCGCTCTATTTTGACTCATCATAATAACTGGAGCCTGCAAAGCTGCAATACAAGAAAGAATTAAATTTAGTAATATAAATGGATATTCATCGAACTTTACAATTAAAATAGTATTTATTATCATCCATAAAATTAGAAAGACACAAAAACCAATAATAAAGCCCCATGAACCAGCTATTTCAGTAACTCTATCAGCAAGTTTATCCCCCAAAGTTCTTCTTTCATCTTCTTCTTTATCAGAATCAATTGCAGTTGGATTATCTAAAAGCATTTCAATAAGTTCATCTTCATCTTTTATTTCAAAATCCTTATTAATTAATATTTTTACTAATTGTTCTTTTCTTTTACTCGTTTCCATCTTTAAACTCCCATCTATAATGACCTATTATTTTATCTCTAAATAAGCCATCATCTTCATAATTATAAAATGCATGTTGGTGTATTATATAATTCTCACCCTTACTATTTACTTTATCACTAGCAATAGCAATATGATTTTTATATACAACTATATCACCTGGATTAAAATCTTTATCTAAACTAAGTGACTTTACATTTCTATCTAAATATACCTTTATATTTCTAACTCTTCTAAAGTCTATATTTGTATCACCTACATCACTATCATAAGCATCTTTATTTTTCTTTATATCTTCATCTATTAAAGTTTTAAAATCATAACCGGCATTATCTAAAGCATACCATATTAAATCAGTACAAACTCTATACTCATCGGTGGGATATCCGCCATCATAATATTTACTTTTATATTTTGGTTCATCTTTAATAAACTTTTTAGCACCTTCCAAAATATCACTATAATCATCTATCCCATCATTATCTTTATCAATATCACTTTTAATTATTTCAGTAGTACTACTTTTTTTAAAAAGTTTATCATATAAGCCTGTTTTATAAAAAGAAATAACTGTTAAAATTAAAATAAGAAAAAGTACTAAATAATTTCCAAATCTTAAAAATAGTTTCATGCGAGTACCTCCGTACTATCATTATAACACAACATAGTTATTTGCAAAAGAAAAAACTTCCGTTTGGAAGTTTATAATTTTATAAATTATTCAGTTGGATTATTTGTAGCAATTTCTTTATTAGAACAAAAATCTGTTCCAACATATTCATCGAAAGTTGCTTGTTTATCAAAAACCATATCAGAAGTTATATCTACATTTTTGTTATCAACAACACCTTTCTTCAACACTCCAAGAGTACCATTAGTCATAGAAATTTGATATAAATAAGTATTTGAATTTTTATCTAATCTTTTTACAATAACTCTTCCTTTATAATCGTCATCAAAATCAAGAATACCATCTTCTATCATTTTACTGATTGGAACACAAACTGGCGTATCAGGATTGGTTGGAAATGTTACTCCCCCAGACTTTAAAGCATTATTTAAAAGCCATGTAGATGCACCTTGTATTGCTGTATTAGCCTCCAAAGCAAAAGCTTGTCTTCTAGCATCATTCATTCTTGGTATTACAGCCATTGCTCCCATAAGTAATACTATAGCAAGTACAACAATAACTGCTAACAATTCGATTAATGTAAACCCGCGATCATTTTTAATTTGTTTCATTTTTTAAACTCCTCTCTATGATTTAATAATACTATAAATTAATTAATTAGTCAATATTATATTGAAATATTTTTACATATTTATATTTTAAACCATTAATTTATTTTAATACGTTTAAAATTGAACTTACGAGTTCCATATTATCCATTATACTTTCTAATTTATCAGTTGCCCTTTCTTTATATTTAACTTTCATTTCTGAAACAAATTTTTTATAATCTACTACCCCACGATTTAAGTTTTTAAAATAGTAAGAATTTTGTTTAAGAAGGTCATAGCTTTTTGGGTTTTCTCTAAATGCCATTTGTAGAAATTTTTCCATCTAATCCTCGAAAAATTTATTAAGGGGTCTTGGTGAAACAGGTCCTTTAGCTAGATTTTGAACAGGATTATTTACTCCATTTTTCTTTGTTAAGTCAGTTACAAAATCTATAGCTTTCTGAGCAGTATTGATATGACTTTTAATAGAGTCTACATCAACATTTTTAACCATACTAGTTATTTTAGAAATACTATCTTCAACTGGTGAACGTTCATCTAAAATATATTTGTTCCACACTTTTTCATCAGTTCCATATAAATCATATAATTCATAAAACTTTTGCCATGTCATTTCCCCATTTTGAACGAATTTTATAAGTTCTGGTTTAGTTCTAACAAAATTTTTAAAATCTTCTTGTTTCAATTTAATCACCTATATAAGTTTATGATAAATAAACTATTTATATATTAAAAAATATCATAAAATATATAGGAAGCGATTTATTGATTATAATAGATGAGAACATAACTTAAATTTCTAACGAAATTCAAGTATCGGTGTTACCTCACGGTAACACTTTTCTGTTTCACAGAAACCTAAGGCTTCTCCACAGACCAACTTCGGATGGTCGCCACCCTACTAT
>CADBRL010000002.1 GCA_902797105.1 uncultured Erysipelotrichaceae bacterium | reverse complement strand
TTAAAAGAAGAAAAAGAAGAAGTTGAAGAATTAATAGACTTCTTAAAGAACCCTAAAAAGTTTGAAAAAATGGGAGCAAGAATTCCTAAAGGCGTCTTATTAGTAGGGCCTCCAGGAACAGGTAAAACATTACTTGCTAAAGCAATTGCAGGTGAAGCTAATGTACCTTTCTTCTTTATAAGTGGTTCAGATTTCGTAGAATTATTCGTAGGTGTTGGTGCATCACGTGTTCGTGATATGTTCAAAGAAGCAAAAAGAAATGCACCATGTTTAATCTTTATAGATGAAATTGATGCCGTAGGTCGTCAAAGAGGAACAGGTCTTGGCGGTGGACATGATGAAAGAGAACAAACTCTTAACCAATTATTAACTGAAATGGATGGTTTCGGTGAAAATGAAGGTATCATCATTATAGCTGCTACAAATAGACCAGATGTTCTAGATCCAGCATTACTTCGTCCAGGTCGTTTTGATAGACAAGTAACAGTTAGTCTACCAGATGCTAACGAACGTGAACAAATATTAAAAGTTCATGCTAAAAACAAAACATTAGGTAAAGATGTTAACTTAAGTAATTTAAGTTTACGTACTCCAGGTTTCTCTGGAGCAGACCTAGAAAACTTACTAAATGAAGCAGCACTTTTAACAGTTCGTCGTAATAAAAATGCTATTACAATGGATGAAATAGATGAAGCAACAGATAGAGTTTTACTTGGACCAGCTAAAACAACTAGAAAAATAACTGACAAAGAAAAGAAACTTGTATCAATTCATGAAGCAGGACATGCAGTAATTGGTATAAAACTAGAAGATGCTCAAGAAGTTCATAAGATAACAATTATTCCGCGTGGTATGGCTGGTGGTTACACAATGATGCTTCCAAAAGAAGAAAAAATCGCTGTAATGACTAAAGATGAGTTACTTGCACAAATCACAGGTTTACTTGGTGGCCGTGTAAGTGAAGAAATGTTCTTACATGAAATATCAACCGGAGCTAGTGATGACTTCAAAAAAGCAACGCGTATTGCAAGAAGCATGGTAACTGAATATGGAATGAGTGACTTAGGTCCAGTTCAATATGAAGAAAAGAGCGAAAATGTCTTCTTAGGAAGAGATTATGCTAAATCAAGAGATTTCTCAGATCAAGTAGCATTAGAAATTGATGAACAAGTTCGAAAAATTATTGAAGATTGTTATTCAAAAGCTAAGAAAATCATCGGTGAAAATAAAGATTTAATATTTGCTCTAAGTGATGCATTAATGAAATATGAAACAATTACTAAAGAACAAATTGAGTCAATAGTTGCTACTGGTGAAATTAAACCAATCGAAGAAATCGAAAAGGAAGAAAAAACTGAAGAAATTAAAGAAACAAAGAAAAAAACTAGAAAAACAAAGGAAGAAGATAAATAATTATTGCAAAGTTCATAAACTTGTGATAGATTATTAATGAAACGGATGTGTTAAAATGTTAGAAAATATATTACTTATAATAGCTGTGTTACTTATAGCTATAGTTCTTTTACAAGGAAATAAAGCTAGTGATGCTGGTGGAATTATAACTGGTGGTAATGAAAATCTATTCGGACACCAAAAAGAAAGAGGATTAGAACTAGTAATAAGTAGAATAACTTTAATTCTAGGAATTCTATTCTTTGTAATATCTTTAGTATTATTCTTAAAATAGTGGTTTTCCACTATTTTTTTAATACCTGACAAAATGACGGAAATCATTGCAACTCCGCCAAAAAATGCAATTATTGTCCGAATTGAAAAAATACCCGCCAATTTGACGGGTATTATAATAATTCCGTCAAAAAATATGTTTTTTGGCGGAATTAACTTGACTAATTTAAAAAAGTTTAGTACTATACTAATATGAGGTGAAACATAAATGTCACAAGTTTTAGAAAAATTACCATTAAAAAATAATATAGAAACTGCAAAAGTTTTAAAACAATTATCTATTACTAGTAGAGCTTTAGCAGAATTAAAGGGGATTGCAAAAACAATGCCAAACCAAAACATTCTTATAAATGCTATAATGATAAATGAAGCAAAAGCAAGTTCTGAAATAGAAAATATTGTTACATCACATGAGGAAATATACAAAGCAATGGTAAAGCCGTACAATTCAAACCCATACGCTAAGGAAGTAATTGATTATCGAAGTGCTATTTGGAAAGGCTATAGAGAATTAAAAGAAAAAGGGTATATATCTTTAGATTTAATAAAAAAGGTACAAGAAAAAATAGAACACAATATTGCAGGTATAAGATGTACTCTTGGAACAGTTATAAAAAACAGTAAAACGGATGAAATAATTTATACTCCACCGCAATCAAGAGAAGAAATACTAGATTATTTAAATAATCTTTTAGATTACATTAATATAAGTGATGAAGTAGACCCATTAATAAAACTAGCAATAATCCACTATCAATTTGAGAGTATTCATCCCTTTTATGATGGAAATGGAAGAACTGGAAGAATAATAAATATATTATATTTAATTGAAGAAAATTTACTTGAAACACCAATACTTTATTTGAGTAAATACATTATAAACACTAAAAATGAATATTATAGATTGTTTCAAGAGACTCGAAAGACTAACGACTTTGAACAATGGATTATTTACATTCTAAAAGGAATTGAAGAAACAGCTCTAGGAACCATAAAAATAATAAATGCAATAAGTGAAGAAATGTTAAAAGTAAAAAATGAATTAAGAATAAAAACTAAAATATATTCAAAAGAGTTATTAGAAGCAATGTTTTTTGAATTTTATACTAAAACATCTTATATTGAAAAAACATTAGGAGTTTCAGAAAGAACAGCGTTAAGATACTTAAATACTCTAGTAGATACGGGATTTTTAGTTTCTGAAAAAATGGGACGTGAAAGAATTTATAAAAATCAAAGGTTATTTGATATTATAAAACAATTTGAAACTACTATATAATATTCGACAAAATGGCGGAAATCATTGTGATTTCGCCAAAAAACATGATTATTGTCCAAATCAAAAAAAATACCCGCCAATTTGACGGGTATTATACCCAAAAATACATTTTTTGTCTGAAAAATATAAAAGTGGGTCAGCTTTTCGCCAAATTGTTGATTTTTGCAGTAAATATGGTATATTTGATACATACAAAGGAGAATGCGCTATAAAATAGTTTATTAAATATTCCACAAAATGCATATATATTAGAAAAAACATTTTCATATAAGGGTGTTATAGTAGAAAATTATGTAGCAAATGAATTAAATAAAATGGGATATGACTATTTTACTGGAGCAGAAAAGGAAAGAAAGATGGAAATGCTGAACTTGATTTTATTATTCATTATGAAAATAAAATCATACCAATAGTTTTCATACAAATTATATCAAATATAACTGAAAAGTGTGCAAGTTTAAATTTTATTTTTTAAACAAAAGACTGCATATAATGGAATTTCTCTTATATTATTAATTATTCGTGCTTATTCTTACTCCAAGTTCTGGTTTATATGATAACAAGAACTGAATATAATGTTATAGAAAAAATGAAACTTAAAAAAGTATTAACATTTGATGATATTAAACATATCATAGAAAGAAGTAAAGAAACCACTCATAAATTTATAGTGAATATGATAGAAAAAGAACTTATTAAAGAATTATCAACAGAAAAATATATTTTAGTTGAAAACAAATAACCCATTTAATTTTATTTAAGTGGGTTATTTATATATTAATATACATGTTTATTTAAAGATTTAATCATATTTGTATACATTTTTCTACTTCAAAAGGAAATATTACTTTCTTATTTTAATTTTTCAATTTCTTCTTTAGCTAATCCAGTTATTTCAACTATTTCATCGATAGAATAATCTTTTTTTAGTAGATTTGTTGCAATTTG
>CADBRL010000001.1 GCA_902797105.1 uncultured Erysipelotrichaceae bacterium | reverse complement strand
GCCATCATTAAGGAGAGTGTTGATAATTTGAAAAGATTAAATAGTGATGCTGCTTTTGTTTATGGTCTTACACCAGAAGAAGATGAATTGTTAGTTAGAAATACCAGAGATGAATTTGTTCGTAGGGAAGCTTTAGCTGAAGGGCTTGCTGAAGGAAAAACTGAAATTGCAACAAATCTACTAAAAAAAGGATATTCTATCGAAGAAATAGTTGAAATAACTGGATTATCCAAAGAAGAAATAGAAAAATTGACTAATTAATAATTAAATAAGTCATAATCAACTGATAGAAAATAAATTAATCGTCATTAATTTTCTATCGGTTTTTTCTTTGTTTTTTTCTTTTCATATGATATAATTTTAAAAGAAAAGAGAGTGATTCTATGCTTGATTATTTTATTCCTGATGTATATGCTCAAAGTATTTATACAATAAATTATAAAAAACTAAAGAAAAATGGTATTAAATGTTTATTATTTGACTTAGATAATACTATTGCACCTTATAAAGTTACAGAACCAGATCAAAAAGTTAAAGAATTAATTGCCAGATTAGAAGCAGATTTTAAAGTAATTATTGTATCTAATAGTGGCAAAAATAGACTTAGACCATTTAAAGAAAAATTAAATGTTGATGTGGCTTTTAGTAGTAAGAAGCCTTTAAAAACTAAATATAAAAAGATACTTTCTCTATATAAATTTAAGATAGATGAAGTAGCTTGTATTGGTGATCAACTTTTAACTGATATACTAGGTGCCAATAGAATGGGTTTTACTAGCATATTAGTAAACAGAGTAGCTAAATATGAAATGTTTCCCACTAGAGTAAATAGATTTATAGAAAAAAGAATATTAAACAAATTAGCTAAAAAGAATATTCTTGTAAGTGGGGTGTATTATGACTAAATGTGTAGGTTGTGGAATAACACTTCAAGATGAAAATAATAATGATGTTGGTTATACACCAGATATTAAGAATGTAATATGTGAAAGATGTTTTAAACTTAAAAATTATAATGTTTTAACAAATACGGGAGTTAAAATTGATAATGAAAAGTTAATTGAAAAAATAAATAAGTTAGGTGCTTTCGTTTTCTTTTTAACAGATTTTATAAATTTAGATAGTAATGTAATTAATTATTATAAAAAGATAAAAGCTAAGAAAGTAATGGTACTTACTAAAGCTGATATTATACCTAAGAATATTAAATATAATAAATTAACTCATAATATTAAGAATTTATATGAAATAAAAGAGGATGTAATTCTTACAAGTAGTAAAAAGAAACTTAATATAAGTACGATAACAAATTTATGTTTAGAAAATAAAAAAGTTATCTTTGTAGGATTTACAAATGCTGGTAAAAGTAGTTTAATCAATAGCTTAATTGGAAGCAATATAACTGTAAGTAATTCTCAGAATACTACGCAAGAGATTATAAAATTGAATGCTAGTGGCATAACTATTTATGATGCACCGGGGCTTATGGATAACATAAATAGAGAAAACATTCCTAAATCTAGTATTAATCCACGTTCATATCAATTTCCAAGTAAACATTATCTTTCTATTAATGGTATAAAGTTAAATGTTAAAGAAAATTGCAATTTTACAATATATGTTGGTAATGAAGTAAAAATTTTAAGAAGAAAAGAGAATCATAATGTAGAATGTAATATAATTGTACCTAAAAATAGTGATGTTGTATTAAAAGGTTTAGGTTTTATTAAATTTAGTAAAACTACTTTAATTAGTTTATCAAGTAATGATTATGAAATAAGACCTTCAATAATTGGTGATAGTCATGACTAAGATTAGAGTAATGAGTGAAAACTTAGCTAATAAAATAGCAGCAGGTGAAGTTGTTGAAAAATGTGCTTCAGTTTTAAAAGAACTGGTGGAAAATTCCTTGGATGCTGGAGGAACTAACATCAAAGTAAATTTAATTAGTGGTGGCTTAAAAGAAATAAGTGTTATCGATAATGGTGTAGGCATGGATAGAGAAGATGCATGTTTAGCTTTTTATAGACATGCCACGAGTAAAATATATAAAGATGATGATTTATACTTTATTGAAACTCTTGGATTTCGTGGTGAAGCTTTAGCTAGTATTGCTAGTGTTTCTGAAGTAGAACTTATAACATGTAATGGTGAAGTTGGAACTCGTGTTCATATAAAGGGTGGTGAAACTCTAGAAGTTGAGGATGCACCAGCAAGAATTGGAACAGAAATTCATGTAACTAATATATTTTATAATACACCTGCTAGGCTTAAATATCTAAAAAGTGAAGTAACTGAACTTAATAATTGTACTCAGTTTATTGAAAAATTAGCATTATCTAGACCAGATGTTGCCTTTACTTTAACTAATAATGATAGGTTAGTTGTAAAATCAAGTGGAAGTGGTAATTTACTTAAGACAATTCATGAAATATATGGACTTAATGTTTCAAGTAATATGTTAGAAATAAAATGTGCATCAGATGATTTTGAAGTTACAGGTTTTGTGTCTAAGCCAAGTATTTTAAAGAAAAATAGAAATCATTTTAATATATTTATAAATGGTAGAATTGTTAGAAATAATGATATAAATAGGGCTATAAATGATGCTTATAACACATATAAACATGAAGGCTTTTATCCAATTACAGTACTGAATATTTGTACAGACCCAACACTTGTAGATGTAAATATTCATCCTACTAAACAAGAAGTAAAACTAAGTAAAATTGAAGAATTAACAGATTTAATTTATCAAACTATTAAAAAAGTTTTATATAATAATTTGTTAGTGCCAGATGCTATACTTGATGAAGCTAATAGTGATATCAAAGATAATTTTATAGAGCCTAGTGTTTATGAAAGTAAAAAAGAAGAAATAAATACAAAGCCAGAAGTTATTGTGCAAACATTCTTGGATATTGGGGCAGAAACTAAGGAAGTAATTAAGAATGAAGAGTTTAAAAGTTTAAAATTATATCCAGTTGGTCAAGTTCATGGCACATATATAATTGCTGAAAATGAAGATGGAATGTTTATACTAGATCAACATGCTGCTCATGAAAGAGTAAATTATGAAATGATTACCAAACAGTTTAAAGAAGAAAAGATAAGCTTTACAGATATGCTTGTACCTATGAAATTTGAATTATCTACGAGTGATTATAATTTATTTATGGATAGAAAAGATATTTTAGAGAATTTAGGATTTGTTATTGAAGAGTTTGGTATAAATACAGTGCTTATTAAAAGCCATCCAACATGGCTTAAAGAAAACTATGAAGGAGATAATCTTAAATATATTGTTGATTTAGTAATTGAAATGGGAAAAAACTTTAATAAAGATAAATTTTTAGATAGTTTAGCTAAGATGGTAAGTTGTAAAATGAGTGTTAAAGCTAATGAACATTTAAGCATGGAAGAAATGGAAAAGCTACTTGATGATTTAGTAAAATGTGATAACCCATATAACTGTTGTCATGGAAGGCCATCCATTATGAAATTTACAAATTATGAACTTGAAAAAATGTTTAGGAGGGTGTTATAATGCTTCCAGAAAAAAGAAAAAGATTAATAATAGGTATTATATCAATAATTGTTATAATAATAGTAGTTATCCTTCTTGGTAAAATATCATCATTTATTAAAAATAGAAATAATGTAAATGAAAAAAGAAACGATGACTATAGTGAAATTTATGATTATATTGGAATTACAGTTGATGAAGATAATATTTATAAAATATATGGTATTAATGAGAATGAAGAAAAATATCTAGATATTAAAACTTTTTATGAAGTAAAAGACGTAACTAATATTAATAATAAAATAGTGCTTTATTCAGATGCCGTTAATGAAATTAGATATGATAATAAAAATAATGAATTTTATTTCTATGAATTAGATAGTAACTATATCCAATCAGATTTTGTTCTATTAAGTAAAGAATATATATATTTAAGTAGTGATAATAAATTGCTATTTAGAAAATATGGTAGTGAAAATACTAATGAGCTAGATGTTAGTGGTAAATTTTTGGAAAAAAATAATAAAATTTATTATTTAAAAGATAATACTTTATATGAATATGATGTTACCATAAAAAAAGATAGAATAGTATCTAAATATGACGTTTTTGATAATATAGAATTATTAAGTATCAGTAATAATTATTTGTTTTATACTCAAAATAATGCGTTAAACGCTTATAATTTAGAAGACTTTACAAATATTAATCTCGGAGAAATGAAATTTTATGAAATATCAAATGATGGATTTATAACATATGAAAATAATAAAATATTAAATTATTCTCTTAAAGAAGAAAAGTTTACTAAAGAATACGAAGTAAGTAATATTAAAAAAATAATCTATTTAGGAAATAATAATTTTTATTTAAATTTTGATAATAATTATGTTATAATAAATATGCAAACTTTAAAGACATGGAAAAGTTTGGAAAATGAATATATTTATTTGATGAAGGTGAAAAATACATGAAAATTAATTTAAATTTATTACCTATTAGTATTGATGAACAAGTAGAAATACCAAAAGATTTTTATAAAAACACCAGTATTAAAGATTTATCAAGTATTAATGTATCGGGTATTATTAAATATAATTTATCAGAAGAAATTGAAATAATTTTAGATGTAGATGGGAAAATGGTCCTTAATGATGCAATAACAAATGAACCAATAAAATATCCATTTTCTATTAAAATTGATGAAATTTTAGACGAAAATGATGTAAATAATGAAAAATATTATGAAAAAAGTCAAAATACACTTGATAAACTTGAATTTTTATGGGAAAATATTGTATTGGAAGTTCCTATTCGCCTTACTAGTTCAGCTGGAGCAAAATTAAAAGGTGAAGGCTGGGAATTAAATAGTGAGAAAAAGGATGATGGATTAGATCCAAGATTCGAAAAATTAAATGAATTATTTAAAGGTGGTGAATAAACATGGCAGTTCCTTTTAGAAGAACAAGTAAAACAAAAAAAAGAATGCGTAGAACTCATTTAAAAAAAGAAGTTGGAGCATTGACAAAATGTTCTAAATGTGGTGCAACATTAAGACCTCATAGAGCATGTACTAAATGCGGAAATTACAATGGTAAAACTGTAATTGAAGTTACAAATGAAGAAGAATAAAAAATGCATGCATAGATTAATCTATTATGCGTTTTTTTCTTGCAATTTATAATATTTTGTGTTAATCTAATAATAGAAGGGAAAATGTATTATGACAGATGAAGAATTAAAAAGTATAGAACAAACTACAGCTTTACTTGTTGAAAATGGTTTTGTAATCAAAGATACAGCTAGTTTTATTCGTGAAATTGGAAATGGTAACCTAGAAGAAGTAATAAGCAAATTAGGTAGATTACAAGTTAGTATTAATGAAGGTGTTAATGCTGAAGTATTTGGCAAAGATTTAGCTGTAAGTTTAGATGGAATTGAAGAAGTAGTTAATAAAGATACTTATTTTAAAACAAGTAGTGAAGCTGCTTCATTTGAAAATTTACTAAATGATTTAAGAGAAAAATCTTCAAGACTTTTTAGAAACACTATGAAAGCTGAAGAAATCTTAAAAGGAAGAGAAGAAAACTTAAAAGATATTGAAAAGAGAATAGCTGATTTAAAAGTAGATAAAACAATGGATGATGTAACTAGAACTAGTGAAACTATTAAGTTATCATATGCTTTAAACCATGCAAAACAAGCTAAAGAAGATGCTTTAAAGTTTTATAATGACCAAAAAGCTTTAAGTGAAAAACCACTTAGTGCTGATGATATCGTAGAATATAAAAATGATTTATTACAAGCTGTTAATGCTTTAGATAATGCTTTTAGAAAATTATCTATGGAACCAGCTGCTATGGATAAACTTGCATCTTTAATTCGTGATACTAGAGATAAAATAGTATTATTTGGTTTTGAAACTCAAAAAAATCAAAAAGAATTTGATAGTTTATGTGCTAAATATGGTTTAGAAAAAACTAATGCTAAAACTATAGAAAAAGTAGAAACTAAAGAAGAAACTGAAGAACTTTCAGAAAACAAAGATGAAGTTGTAACACCTAGTGAAATTGTTGAGCCTGAAAAAAGTGAAGAACCAGCTGAAAAGGAACCTACAAGAGTGGCTATAACTAGTGCCGAAGAATTAATTAAAGAGTTAAAAAGACTTAATCCAGACATAGATATAATATATAATATTGATGGATATCCTGAACAAATAAGTACTTGGGAACCAGAAAAATTAGTGCTTCCTGAAGGATTTAAATATTCTGAAGAATTAGGTATTAATAATAAAATTGACGATACTAAACCTTATATAAGTGCTTTTGTAAAACAAAGAGAAAAAATAGAAACTAAATCAAGTAAAGTACCAAGTGGAAAAATACCTGTAAAGAAAACACGTAGAGCAGTAGTTGCTCCTTATGTTAAAGCAATTCTTTGTTATGGTGGTATAGGTTGTGTGGCTACGATGGCTGCTGGTATTGGAGCTGCTCCAATTCTTGCTGCTTCAATTGCTGGGGCTGGAATTGGTGCTATAGGTCAATCAATCTATGGTAAAATGGTAAAATTTGGTGTTGTTGATGCTCCAAATCCTAATGAATATTATAATAATAAAAATTATGAATTACCAGTGTTTGGTTCAGATATTTTAAAACATGCTAAAGGTTTATTAAGTAGTTTAAGAAATCATAAAAATAAGAGAAAAGAAGAAACTTTAGATAAAACTCCTGAACAAGAAAAAGCTGAAACTCCAGAAGTAACTGAAGTTCCAGAAGTAGCTAAAGCAACTGAAATGACTGAAGCTCCTGTTGTTGCTGAAACACCTGAAGTAAGCGAAGAATTAAATACTGAAGAAAAGAAACCATCTTTATTTGAAAACTTTAAAGATTTATTTAAATCAAATTTAGATAAAGGTGTTAGTGAAGTTGAACAAACTGAAGAAAAAAAGATGGAAGAAACTCCAGAAGTATTAAATTCTGAAAATAAACAAACAGATTTCCCAGGAGTTTTACCTGAACAATATTGGTTAGAAGACGAAAATCTAAATCATGGAGGAAGATAATGATAGTTGATAGTGTGATTACTTTAGAAAATGATGTCAATTGTTTATTACTTGAAAAAGTAACTTATAACAATGATAATTACTTCTTATCTGTTGTATTAAATGAAGAAGAAGAACCTAGTGACGAATATGTTGTTTTCAAAGAAATAAATGAAGATGGCCAAAGTTTTGTAGAAAAAGTAGAAAATGCCGCTTTACTTGCAGAACTTATAAATCTATTTACAAATAACGTTGCTAAACTTGTTCAAGAATTACCTGAAGAACTTTAAAAGAATAGGAAACTATTCTTTTTTTTGTATAATAAGAAAGTCATCCAAAATTTGCAAAATAAAATCTTGATATATGGCCAAACGTATGATATAATTTGATTATCCGAGGGGGATTGTTTAATGAATACTTATAAGGCATATAAATTAAGAATTTATCCTACTGATTCACAAAGAGAATTAATTGAAAAAACTTTTGGATGTACTAGATATATTTATAATAAT